>CADBTK010000218.1 GCA_902797585.1 Erysipelothrix rhusiopathiae | reverse complement strand
GGTAGAAATAAGTCACGATTTTTTAGAAGCCAATTGTACAGAAGGTGCAATATGTGTGGATGCGACACTAGGAAAAGGAAGAGATACTTTATTCTTTTTAGAACAATCGATTTCTAGAGTCTACGCCTTTGAAGTACAAGAAAATCTAATTCAACTGGCAAAGACAATAGACGATTCAAGGTTAACTCTTTTTCATAAAGGACATGAACAGATGGATTGCATCCAAGAAAAAGTCGATGCGATTGTCTTTAATCTAGGATATTGTCCTGGAGATACTCATGGAATATCAACGCAGAAGGAAACCACATTAGTTGCGGTAAGAAAGGCACTCAATCTATTAAAACAATCGGGTCGAATGGCGGTTGTCTGCTATCCACATGAAGAAGGGAAGAAAGAAAAAGAGAGTATTTTATCTTTCTTAGAAAGTAGAGAAGATATACAGATCGATAAAATCGATAATCAAAATCCTAGAAGTCCAATGTGTATCTTAATAGAGAAAAACCAATGAATAAGAAAGAATATACCACACGATGTGGAATAATCCATTATTGGATGAATGAATACCAAGATAATAAAGACACCTTAGTCTTTTTACCTGGACTCACTGCCGATCATCGATTGTTTGAAAGACAAATCGAGGCGTTTAAAGAGAAAATGAATGTTTGGGTTTGGGATGCACCAGGGCACAATGAAAGTCGACCTTTTTCTTTTGATTTTGATTTATTTGATAAGGCAACATGGTTACATGAAATAATAGAAAAAGAAGGAATCTCTCAACCAATCTTAGTGGGACAATCGATGGGTGGTTATGTGATTCAAGCGTATAGTCAACTCTATCCTGATCAAATGAAGGGATGCATAATTATTGACTCAGCGCCTCTACAAAGAAAGTATGTCACTGCACTAGAGATATGGTTACTCAAACGAATGGAGAACATCTATCGATATTATCCTTGGAAACTCTTGTTGAAACAAGGGACAGCGGGTGTATCGACGACAAAATATGGGCAACAATTGATGAAAGAAATGATGATGACCTATGATGGCAATCAAGCTTATTATGCCAAACTGGCTAGTCATGGATATACAATGTTAGCACAAGCAATGGAAAAAGATTTACCGTATATCTTAGAATGTCCTACTATTCTACTTTGTGGAACTAAAGATCGTGCGGGGTCTTGTATCCGTTACAATAAGGCATGGCATAAAGATACAGGGATAGACTTATATTGGATAGAAGGTGCAGGCCATAATTCCAATACAGATCGAATAGAAGAGGTAAATTTCCTCATTGAAACATTCATTAGAGAAATCAAATAAAGATTTCTCTTTTTCTTTGGTATAATTGTTATAACATTTAAGGAGAATAGTATGCGTATAGAATCGGCATCTTTCACTTTTCCTTGGGCATCGATTCCACAAGGAAAAGGAGTACAAAAGACAGAAAAGAAGTATAAGGATTTAAAATCACTCTATCGGTTAGAAGATACAAGTATTCATCCCGATACGGTTTTATATGAAGTGGTTACTCTACCAGAAGAAGAAAAAGTAGGGAAGT
This sequence comes from Erysipelothrix rhusiopathiae, assembly GCA_902797585.1. Taxonomy (GTDB): domain Bacteria; phylum Bacillota_I; class Bacilli_A; order Erysipelotrichales; family Erysipelotrichaceae; genus RUG14284. The sequence goes on along the minus strand of CADBTK010000218.1, from coordinate 915 downwards.
TATTGTGGGGCGTCTCGATAGTACATCCTATTCAAATACAAGGTGAATGTAATATGACAAGAGGACACTACCATGCCAATCGAGATTGCCAAGAATACTATTGGTGTATGCAAGGACAAGGAATGTTAGTACTGATGGATGAAAAAGGAGATTGTAGAATTGAAGAAGTTAAATCCGGGTCGCTTCATAAAATAGAAGGTCATGTCGCCCATCGTTTGATTAATACTGGATCGTGTGACTTAATGGTTGTAGCGTGTTGGCCAGCCCAATCTGGACACGATTACAAGTCCATAGAAAATCACAATTTCCCAATCCGTGTATTTAAAAGAAAGGATAACGTTTATGTCGAAGAAATATAATCGATTTCCAAAAAATAAAATAAATGGCTATTCTGTCACCCAAGGATATATGGCTATTTATAATCAATTAAAAGAAGCGATGGTTGATAAAAAAGTTTTAGTCATGGAAACATATCCTGGAGTCTATGATCAAGAAGTATGTGCTTCTTTATCTATATTAGGAATAGATACAATCATTGAAACCATCGATCTATTTAAATCAAAGGAAAGTATCCAAGAACAATTAGCGCCGATCTTAACGGAAGATCGTGTTTTTGCCCATTTTTATTATGGAGAAATCATGGATTTCATCGACTCAAAAGCGCTAGAAGCTGCTAAAGAGAAAGTACAAAAAGCCCAAGGACAAGTATTGATATATGGATTTGGAGCAACCTTAGTACACCCAGGAGATGTTTTGGCTTATTTGGATATGGCTCGTTGGGAAATTACTATGCGATATCGAGCAGGGATGCCAAATTATAAAGCTGATAACTATGATGAAGATAGTTTAAAAAAGATTAAACGAGGATATTATGTAGAATGGCGAATTGCCGATAAACATAAAATGACTTGTTTT
>CADBTK010000217.1 GCA_902797585.1 Erysipelothrix rhusiopathiae | reverse complement strand
TCATATGTAATCCACCAATCTTCAATTTTCGCATTATAGATTTCACCATTTCTAAAATCCATAGATTCATTTTCTACTAAATCAATAATGGCTCTTCCATATTTACTACTATGTTGATAATCTCCTTTTTTCCCCACTTCAAATCCATATTCATCGAAGTCATATCGAATGTCATCATTGAAGGGTAAGAATTCTTGAATCTTATATCCGTCCTTACTTTCATTTAAGTAAATCGTATATTCAAAATCACCTTCAGACATTTGATGTATCATAGTAAAGAATCCATCATAAAAGCGTCCATAATATTCATTCAATACTGCATCGACTTCCTCTTCGGTAGCAGCGGCACCGAAATCATAGTTTTTTTCTTCTAGAGCATCAATGAAAGGATTTAAAGAAGCGGCAGCAAAATAGTTAATTATGGTTGATAGATTAATATTATCTACATACCATCCTTCTTTTTTGATTTGTACTTCTAAATCACTATCCAATCCATATTGAATATCTACAATCGTAAACCCTGAATAAAGTTCTTCATTTAGTTTGTCAATAAAATTACTCTTTTCTTGTTCATCAAGAGGAATATCTACAAATGGATCCATTTCCGCAACGCTTAGGAATGAATCATTGGGAATAAAGAAATCATTTTCATCCTCTACATATTTTTCAATCGCTTCGTCACGATTGCCTTCTTTCAACTCAGAAAAGAATCCCTTTACTACTTTTTCTGCCTTTAATTGTTCATCCTTTGTAGGATCTTTTAATAGTTGGCATCCTACTAAACTACATAGGACGAAAATACTACATATTACTGATAAAACTTTCTTCATACTACTTAATAAAACCCCTTTTAATTCATACTATTTTCTAAATGTTTTGCGATTTCATCAATGAATTGCCAAGAGTCAAGTACTGTTGGCTCTTGTCCTTCAATTAATCCCGCTAAATCTTTGGTTACTTTTCCTTCGTTCATGGTATCTAGAGTTGCCTTTTCTAATGCTTTGGCAAAATCCATTAATTCTTGGTTTTCATCCAATTGTCCACGTTTATATAAAGCACCAGACCACGCAAAGATAGTTGCTACTGGGTTCGTACTTGTTTTTTCTCCTTCTTGATAACGGTAATAATGACGTGTTACGGTTCCATGAGCCGCTTCATATTCATAATTTCCTTCCGGAGAAACTAATACGGAAGTCATCATAGCAAGGGAACCAAAGGCAGTGGAAACCATATCACTCATAACATCCCCATCATAGTTTTTACACGCCCAGATCATTCCACCTTCACTACGAATAACACGCGCTACAATATCATCAATCAAGCTATAGAAATAAGTAATTCCTGCTTCTTCGAATTTTTCTTTATATTCATTGTCATAAATTTCTTGGAAGATATCTTTAAAACGATGATCATAAATTTTAGAAATTGTATCTTTTGCTCCAAACCATAAATCTTGTTTGGCATCGAGTGCATAGTTGAAACAACTTCTGGCAAACGATTCAATGGAATCATCTTTATTAAATTGTCCTTGTAGTACTCCTGGCCCTTGGAAAGTAAAGATTTCATTGTGTTGGTCTTCAAAAGTAAGAATAGCTTTTCCCGGCTTATCTACACGAATCTCTGTACTTTTATAAACATCTCCGAAAGCGTGACGAGCAATAGTAATCGGTTGTTTCCAATTCTTTACAACAGGTTTAATGGAATCAATCATAATTGGTGCACGAAATACCGTTCCATCTAAAATGGCACGAATGGTTCCATTTGGACTTTTCCACATTTGACTTAAGTTATATTCCTCTACACGTTGTTGGTTTGGTGTAATAGTGGCACATTTAACCGATACCCCATATTTTTTATTGGCATTAGCGGCATCAATGGTCACTTGGTCTTTGGTCTTTTCGCGGTTTTCTAAACCTAAATCATAATATTCTGTGTTTAATTCAATGTAAGGCTCTAATAATTTTTCTTTAATGACTTGCCATAAGACACGAGTCATTTCATCTCCATCCATTTCCACTAATGGTGTTTTCATTTGAATTTTTTTCATAATATTTTCCTCTTTTTCCTGTCTATTATATCAAAAAATGATTGTATAATGGTACTAAGGAAGTGATACCATGAAACTTGCGATTATCGGAACAGGAATGATTGTTCCTGTTGCTTTAGAAGCAATCCAACAAGTTGAATCTATTACGGTTACATCTATTTTTGCTCGTCCTCAATCGATCGAAAAAGGAAAGGAAATAGCGATTCAATTCTCCATTCCAACCGTATATACCGACTACGATAAACTACTACAAACCGATGAATGCGATACGGTTTATATTGCCAATATTAACCCTGTCCATTATGAATACGCCAAACAAGCTTTAGAAAATGGAAAACATGTTATTTTAGAAAAACCTTCATGTGTCCATTCTTGGCAAACTAGAGAACTACTCAGCATAGCCCAACAAAAGAAACTCTTTGTTTTTGAAGCCGTTACTAGTATCCATAATCCCAACTTTCATCATATTAAAGAAGATATCCAAAAGATTGGAGAAATCAAATTGGTACAAGCCAATTATTCCCAATTCTCTTCTCGTTATAATGCCTATACACAAGAAAATATTCTTCCTGCATTTGATCCAAAATTATATGGAGGCGCTTTGTATGATGTAAACGTTTATAACATAAATGTTGTGGTTGGTTTATTTGGCGAACCACAAGCGGTTCAATACAATGCCAACATTGGTTACAATGGCATCGATACCTCTGGTACTGTCTTTATGCGTTATCCTGGGTTCTTTGCTCACTGTACAGCGGCTAAAGATTCCGAAAGTCCTGGACATGTAACCATCCAAGGAGACAAAGGATGTATTGAAGTACATGGACCAACGAATACATTCTATGACTATTCACTTTACTTCTATGACACTAAAAAGGAAACACGTCATCGTTATAGTCAATATGAACATCGTATGGTGCATGAATTCATGGAATTTGAGGAAATGATTCAAAACCGAGATTACATGACTATGATCGAATACTTACACAACAGCATTCGTGTATTAGAAGTTATTGAAATAGCTGCCGAAAGCGCAGGAATAAACTTCGGATAATAAAAGAAAGATCGCAACTTAAAAGTTGCGGTCTTTTTGTCATATTCTTCACTTTCTAAATTTTAAATTAAAAAAATTTCTACGAGTTTCTATATGCTCGTAAGATCCAATATCCTTTTTCTCTATGTACCCTTGCTACTTCCATTCCGATTTCTTCCAAGTAATTGACTAAACTTTGTGCGCCATGGTTTTTACGAATCACAATCCATAAATTTCCACTACAATGATGCTTACATTGATCCAGTAATGAGTAAATCACTTTCTTTCCAGCTCGAATCGGTGGGTTAAATACGATACAATCAAACTCACCTGTTTCAATGCCATCTCGGCATAATTCAGTAGCTTGTTTGTTGGTTGGTTCCAAATTCTTATTGGTATATTCCACCGCTCTAGGATTGATATCAATTGCTGTACACGTACAGTTCCAAAAAGAAGAAAGAACGACAGATAAAGTCCCCATTCCACAGCCTAAGTCTAATAAACTATTTGGTTGTTTCTGATGGGTAAGAACCGTTTCTAATAAGATACGAGATCCTGTATCCAATTTATCTTTACTAAATAGT
>CADBTK010000216.1 GCA_902797585.1 Erysipelothrix rhusiopathiae | reverse complement strand
TAGCTGAAGGAACGGGAATTGATAATTATCCTTGGGCAAAACTTTTCAAAAAAGAATTATTTAATAATATTTCTTTTCCAGAAAGTAAAAACTCTTTTGAAGATGCCTATACAATTTTTAAAACCATTCAAAAATCAGAACGTATTGCGACTTTACCAAATCGTTATTATCATTATGTGCAACGTTTGGGTTCATTAACGAGTAAAATGGATTTAGAAAAAGTATATGCGATGCGAAAATCAGTCGATTATCAAGCCAATTATATTGCACGTCATTTTCCTGAATCCAATATTCATTTTGATACGCAATATTTTAATGCGGATGTGATGATTATGTATACATTGTTGCGTTATTACAATAAAAACGATCATGTACGTTTTGAACCAGCTGATATTCATTGGCAACATTTAAGTCCCATCAAGTACATTGGATATCGTTTGGCACAAATGTTAGTGCATGTCAAACTTGGTCAAAAACCAGAAACTGTAAAAGACTGGGAACATTAAATAAGTCCAGCTCATGATTATCATGAGCTATTTTATAAAGGAGAGTCGTTATGGCATTTGAATCTTTAAGTGACCGTTTAAATCGGGCAATAAAAAATTTAAAAGGACAAGGGAAGTTAACTGAAAAGAATATGAATGACATGTTGAAAGAAGTACGCATGTCTTTATTAGAAGCAGATGTTAACTATGAAGTGGTTAAAAAGTTTGTCGCGGATGTAAAAGAAAAAGCTTTGGGACAAGAAGTATATGATTCTTTAAATCCTAGTCAAATGGTTGTCAAAATTGTTCATGATGAAATTCAAGAATTATTAGGACAAGAAGATGCAGAGTTAAATTTTAAAAAACATGGAATTAGCACCATTATGATGGTAGGGCTACAAGGGACAGGGAAAACAACTGCCAGTGCTAAAATTGCCCGTTTCTGTAAAGAAAAGATGGCTCGCCGTGTTTTACTAGTGGCATGTGATGTCGTTCGACCAGCGGCTATTGAACAACTTCAAACATTAGGAAAACAAATTGATGTCGATGTTTTTACTTTGGGAGCCGATGTGGATGCGGTTGAAACAGCAGCACAAGCTTTACAATATGCCAAAGACCATTCTAAAGATTTAGTTATCTTTGATACCGCTGGACGTTTACATGTAGATGTTCCTTTAATGCGTGAATTAACAGATATTAAAACTATTATTGAACCGGATAATATCTTATTAACAGTTGATGCCATGACAGGACAAGATATTATTAGTGTTGCCAAAGAGTTCCATGAACAATTGGATATTAGTGGTTTAGTTGTAACAAAAATGGACGGGGATGCTCGTGGTGGTGGAGTATTATCTGTACGTAGTATTACCCAAGTTCCTGTTATGTTTGTCTCCAATGGGGAAAAGGTAGAAGATTTAGAAGCATTCCATCCTGATCGTATGGCTGATCGTATTTTGGGTATGGGTGACGTGATGACATTAGTCGAACAAGCTCAAGAAAAGATGGATATGGAAGTCCAACAAAAAGCTGCCCAACGTATGATGTCTGGAGTCTTTACTTTTAATGATATGTTGACCCAATTTGAACAAATGAAGAAAATGGGATCGATGTCCAGCATGATGAGTATGGTGCCTGGATTAAATAAATTAGTCAAAAATCTAGATGACGATAAGATGAATGACAGCATGAAATCCAGTGAAGCTATTATTCGTTCTATGACTCCATATGAAAGAGAACACCCTGAATGTCTAAAAGCAAGTCGTAAGAATCGAATTGCCAAAGGGGCAGGGGTTAAAGTATTGGATGTTAATAAATTATTAAAACAAATGGAACAAATGCAGATGATGACACGTATGATGTCAGGTGGAGGGATGCCAAATATGGCGGCTTTACAAAATCTGCAACGTGGTGCAGGACTACCAAATTCCAGCAAGCATGCGGGAAGTAAAAAGAAGAAAAAGAAACGTAAAAAAAGAAAATAGTGGTGTCAAGGAAAAATCCTTGACACCCTTTTTATGCTTATGGTATATTGATAAGGCTTATTAGAAAGAAGAGGAAACCAACATGGTTAAATTACGTTTAAAAAGAATGGGTAAAAAAGGAGCTCCTTTTTACCGTATTGTAGCAGCTGACTCTCGTAGTCCACGTGACGGGCGTTTCATTGAAGAGTTAGGAACTTACAACCCTTTGAAAAAAGAAGAACAAGTTTCTTTAAACAAAGAAGCTGTTATGAAATGGTTGAACAATGGTGCCCAACCAAGTGATACTGTACGTTCAATTTTATCTAAACAAGGCCTAATGAAAGAATTCCATGAGGCCAAGATGGCGAAAAAATAATGGCTGATTTAGAAAAAACATTATTCGATTTGTGTGCACCATTAGTAGAAGATAAAAATGCGTTGGAAGTAAAAACGATGCCTACTACTAATGAAAACGAAATCTTGTTGTATGTATATGCCAACAGCGATGATGTGGCACGCTTAATCGGACGTAAAGGAAGCATGGCTAGTAGCATTCGTCAAATGATGTCTATTGCTGCTCGTGACATGCACAAACGTATTTCAGTTAAATTTGAAGCGTATTAGGATGTGAAATCACATCCTATTTTTTAAAGAGGAACTATGATTAAAGTAGCAAAGATTATTAATACAAGAGGACTAAAAGGGGAATGTAAACTTTATTTATATACCGATAGTCCCGATCATCGTTTTAAAAAAGGACAAACTCTTTATGTAGAAAAAGAACAACCTTTAAATGTCCTTTCTTTTTCTATGAACAAAGGATTTGGTTTCGTGAAATTTGATCAGATTACTACCATAGAACAAGCTCAATCCTTAAAAACAAAAGATTTGTATATTTCTAAAGAGGATTTGCCTAAACTTGATAAAGGTCATTATTACTACCACGAATTGATGGATTGTGATGTAGTCAATCAAGACAATCAACCTTTGGGAAAAGTAACAGATATTTTAGAAACGGGTGTCCATCCTGTGTTACGTATAGGAAGTGGAAAACAATCTATTTTAGTACCCTATGTACCAACTTTTATTGTAAAAGTCGATATAGAAGAAAAGATGATTGTGATTCAAGAAATGGAAGGCTTACGATGAAAATAACAATTCTAACATTATTTCCAGAAGCTTTTGATTCTTTCCTTACTTCCAGCATTTTAAAAAGAGCATACGAGAATGACTTATTCACATTTGAGACAGTCAATTTTCGTGAATTTACCAATGAAAAACATGGACATGTAGATGATACGCCATATGGTGGTGGTGCTGGTATGGTATTAATGTGTCAACCAATATTGGATGCATTAAAAACTGTCAAAACACCCGACAGCAAAGTGATTCTTTTGACCCCACAAGGAAAACGTTTCAATCAATCAATTGCTTATGATTTATCGAAAGAAAAACACTTAATATTCATTTGTGGTCATTATGAAGGATTTGATGAACGCATTCGTGATTATGTCGATATTCAATTATCGCTTGGAGACTTTGTCTTAACAGGGGGAGAAGTAGCAGCTGCTGCTATGTGTGATTCTATTTTACGTTTAGTAGATCGAGTGATTAAACAAGATTCCAGTGATGATGATTCTTTCTCCAATGGATTATTGGAATATCCTCAATATACTCGTCCTGTAGAATATGAAGGTAAGAAAGTACCGGATGTTTTATTAAGTGGACATCATGCCAATATTGCTGGGTGGCGTCATGAGATGTCTTTGAAAAAAACCGCAAAATATCGTCCCGATTTATTAGACAATTTAGAATTGAATGAAGCAGATCAAAAAATTGTCGATTCTATATTGAAAAAATAAGTAGGATGTTGTAAGATATTAAAGCATTTATGCCGATATGTTCCGCTGACATGCAGTATGAGTTATGAACTAGATATCGTATACGAAAGAAAAGGAGGAAAACTCGATGAACTTAAATTTAGTGAACGAAGTTACAAAAAGCCAATTAAAATCTGATATTCCGGCTTTCCGCTCTGGTAGTACAGTACGTGTACACGTTCGTATTAAAGAGGGTGAAAAAAGTCGTATCCAGGTTTTCGAAGGTGTTGTAATTGAACGATGCGGTGGAGGAATTGCCGAAACATTTACTGTTCGTAAGATTTCTAGTGGAATTGGTGTTGAACGTAAATTCCCAGTACACTCTCCAATTATTGAAAAAATTGAAGTAGTACGTCACGGTAAAGTACGTCGTAACAAATTATCTTACTTGCGTAATCGCTCAGGTAAATCTGCACGTATTAAAGAAATCCGATAAGAAAAAGCCGAGTGTATCGGCTTTTTTTATCAATTGAACGGGGGAAGTGTAAATGTTAAAGAAAAAGAAAAAACCGACAAAGTATGGATACGATGAGAATGAAGAAACAACGATTTGGGAAGAGATTTTAGATTTTGTTAAGGTCTTTGCGATTAGTGCCATCGTTATTACTTTGTTTGTAAACTTTATAGCTTATCCAGTTAGTGTTAAAGGGCGAAGTATGTATCCTACTTTGCAAGATGGGGATAAAGGTTTTACCAATATTATTGGATTAAGTATGTCATCTCCTAAAAGAGGGGATATTGTAGTAGTAAAAATCGATGATCCAGAAACAGGAGAAAAAGAACATTGGGTAAAACGTATCTTAGCTGGTCCTGGTGATACGATTGAATGTATTCAAGGTCAAATCTATGTTAATGATGAATTATTGGATGAATCAGAGTACATCAGCCCTGAATATGAACAACAAATGATCGATGAATTTGGTGCATTCAATACAAATTTTGATGCGGTTACACTAGGGGAAGATGAATATTATGTGGTAGGGGATAATCGTCCATATTCACATGACTCTCGATATGAAGATGTAGGACCGATTAAAGCCGACCAAATCTTTGGAAAAGGTGTCTTTGTTTATTGGCCATTTTCACAG
>CADBTK010000215.1 GCA_902797585.1 Erysipelothrix rhusiopathiae | reverse complement strand
TGCACGCATGTTTAGAAGAGCAGATAATGCCAAAGATGTAGCACAAGCTGGAATAGACGCTATGAAAAAAGGGGATGTTTTGTATTATAGCGGATCGTTTACAAAAATTAGAGGGTTATTGAGATACTTTTTCCCTCGGACCATTACTCGAAAGTATACAAAGTTCTATACTCGATAGAAAGGAAGCAAGTGCTTCCTTTTTTTGTGGTAGTGATTGACAATTCTATAAAGTTAGAATAACCTAACTATATAGTTATACTATACTAACACGAGGAGGTTTTAGCGTGGGAACAAATGATTTTTTGACCATCTCAAAGATTTGTAAATCGTATGGAGAAGGAGAGAATAAACAAGAAGTTTTAAAAGAGTTAAGTGTCTCTGTATCCAAAGGAGAGTTTTGTGTACTTCTTGGTCCATCAGGTTCAGGGAAATCAACACTGTTAAATATTATTGGTGGTATTGATAGTGCTGATTCTGGATATGTCTCTATTGATGGAGAGAAGTTACAAGATATGAATGATCAATCTTTAACGCAATATCGTAGAAAACATGTGGGATATGTTTTCCAACTGTATAATCTAATTCCAAATTTAAATGTAAAAGAAAATATCGAAGTCGGAGCTTATTTATCCGATAATCCATTAGATATTGATGAACTACTACATACATTAGGTTTATGGGACCATCGTTATAAATTACCTAACCAATTATCGGGTGGTCAACAACAACGTACTTCCATTGGACGTGCTATTGTTAAAAATCCGAGCATTTTATTGTGTGATGAACCTACCGGAGCTCTGGACTATACTACATCAAAAGAAATCTTGAAATTAATTGAAGATGTCAATCAAAAATATGGCAATACCATCATTATGGTTACCCATAATAATGCCATTCAAAATATGGCTGATCATGTCATTAAATTGCGCGATGGAAAAGTAAGAAGTGATCAGATGAATGACAATAAAATCAGTGCGACAGAGTTAGATTGGTAGGGATGGATATGGGACCTATTAAGAAACGTTTGTATCGCGATGTAAAGAAAGATAGTAAAAAATATTTCGTTCTTTTTATATTGATGTCTTTTATGATTGGGATTGCCTCGGGTGTCTTTGTAGCCAATGACAGCATGATGAAAACCATTGATGATTCATATCAGGCGTATTCAATAGAAAATGGTCATTTAGAATTCAAAGAAAAACCTACTGATGTCTTATTGGAGGCTATAGAAAAAGAAGTGGATTTGACCTCTCAATTTTATAAAGATGCCACAGAAACTATCAGTGGAAATAAAGACTATAAAGGAGTGGCTCGTGTATTTGTGCTTCGTGAAGAAGTCAATAGAGCTTGTCTAATGGAAGGAAGATTGCCACAGAAGAAAGATGAGATTGCCATTGATCGAGCACATGCCAGTAACAATGCCATTCAAGTAGGTGATAGTTTACTAGTTGGAAACCAAAAGTATCAAGTTGTTGGAACAGTGGCTTCTTCGGACTATAGTTGTCTATTTAAAAATAATGCAGATTTGATGTTTGATGCCTTGAACTTTAATATCGCCTTTATGAGCCAAGAAGGATGGGATGCGATTGAAGAAAGTGAAAAGTATCAATATGCCTATACTTGGGATAAAGAACCAAAAGATGAAAGACAAGAAAAGAAATGGGCCGATCAACTATTAGAAAAAATAGTGGTCTTATCTGCTACGGGTGGTTTAACGGCAGATAAAGAAAAAGCTGAAGAATATAGTCAAAGTTTAGAAGGGATGATGGAATTAAGCCAACATATAGAGAATCAAAATGAATTGGTAGACTTTGTCCCTCGTTATGCCAACCAAGCGATTCAATTTGCACGCACAGACATGGGAAAAGATCTGGCAATGATGAATGTCTTAGTCTATATCTTTATTGCGGTATTGGCCTTTGTCTTTGCGATGACAACATCCAATAAGATTCGTGAAGAAGCTTCTATTATTGGAACCTTAAAGGCAATGGGCTATACCAAGTCCGAGTTGATTCGCTTTTATATGTTGATTCCAGTGTTAGTCACTTTGGTGTCGTCTCTAGTAGGAAATATATTGGGATATACCATTTTTAAAGATGTGGCAGTTGGCTTATATTACAACTCCTACAGCTTGTTAAAATATGAAAC
>CADBTK010000214.1 GCA_902797585.1 Erysipelothrix rhusiopathiae | reverse complement strand
GAAAACCAGTCCCTACTTCTAACATACTCGTTACTTTTCCGTTATATCCAATGTATCCACCACTAGGCGAAGTAATGCGACATAATAATTTCAACAAAGTAGATTTACCGGCCCCATTATGACCAATAATTCCAATTCGTTCTCCTTTATAAATATCAAAGGAAACCCCATTTAAAGCAAATAGAGTATCCCCTACCACATGTTTGTATCCGATAACCGAATTAGGATCTTCTTTTCCTCTAAATCTTGCCCAACGTGATTGAAGATCTTTTTTAAGGGTGGTTGTCCCAATGACCCCTAGTCTATATTTCTTTTCAACATTGCGTGCTCGAATCGCAATTTCTCTTTTTTCTTCCATAACCTAACCCTCTTTAAATCGTATCAATAAAGTTACGCGCTACATGATTGAAAATGCGATATCCAATCACCACGATAACAATAGTTGTGATAATACTGATTCCATAAAACTCCCAATAGACATTTCCTTGGGTAAAAACCGCATAACGAATATGACGTAATATTGGAGCTACCGGGTTTAATAAATATAACATTTTAAATCTTTCTGGCACTTTTGATACATCATATACAACCGGACTTAAATACATCCAAAATGTGACTCCATATGAAATCAATACCTTTAAATCTCGATATTTGGTTGTCATTGCCGATAAGATGGCACCAGTTCCTAATCCTATCGCCGCTAAATGAATAATATAGATTGGAATAAGGGCTAGTGTCCAATTAATGGATACAGGATAACCATTCCAAACAAAGTAAATATAGAATCCTGTAAATAACGCAATTTGAATTAATAAAGAAATAAAATGAGAACTCGCACTAGCAATCGGAGCTACAAATCGAGGGAAATACACTTTTGACATAACCCCTTGAAAACTTAAGAAAGTATCTGTAGTCGATACTAAACACGCTTGGAAAAAATGCCACATAATTTGTCCGACCATATAAAATAAGAAAACTGGAACGCCATTGGGCGACATCCCTGCCAAGTTTCCAAATACAATAGAAGTAATCAATGTAGAAGCGATGGGTTGAATAATTGCCCAAGAAGGCCCAAGAATGGTTTGTTTATAATTGGCTACAAAATCTCTGCGCACCATTAAAACAACTAAGTCACGATAGCGCCATAATTCCGCTAAACTTAGATCTTGTTGCGAATCTTGGGAAGTAATATTAATCTCAAATTCATTTTCGTTCATTTTCATTCCTCATTTATATTGTTATAAATCAAATCGTTTACTTTTCTTAATTGCACAATCATAGATTACATGAAAAGCATATGCATGATTATATAGCCATAACATTTTTTGTTGTTTTTTACCTACACATTTTTTTATTTTATCACCGTATTTATTTTCTAAACGTTTCGCCATTTCTCTAAACTTAGGTAAAAATTCATCTTTGTCCGGTGAACTTGGGCTAGCTGCTAAGTATTTTAATATGCGATTCACAAAATAAATCAATGTTGGATAATAACATTCTGCATCCATTTGATGTTTATCAATCGTTTCAAGGCGATCCCAAAAAGCTAGACATACATCATAGAAACGTTTCATACTTCCACTACTAGCTGTAATACTATTCGGACGAAGAGCATTATAGATATACAATTTTTTATTGATACAAACTATGCGTTTTGCGTTCAACAATTGATGATGGACAATGAATTCATCTTCATGAATGCGTCCATCAGCATAGCGAATCGTATCAAAGATTTCCCTTTTAAATAATTTATTCCATTGCACTACAAAACGAACTTCACGTAATCGTTTAAAAATTTGTTCCGGTGTAAATATTTCTACCATCACTTGTTCTACTTGGTGAAAACTAGCTCCTTGAACCAGCCATTCAAAGCCACATTCAGCAATATCTGCATTATACAATTGCGAATAGACATACAAATCTTCCACCATTGTAGGTAAAATAGAATCATCACTGTCAATAAATAAAAAGTATTCCCCTTTTGCATGTTCAATCCCAGTATTTCGTGCGTTTGACAATCCACCATTTTCTTGGTGAACTACTTGAATTCTTTCATCTTTTTCTTTCCATTGATCACACAATAATCCCGATTGATCTTTAGAACCATCATCGATTAAGATAATTTCCAAATTTGTATATGTTTGATCAACTATGGATTGAATACAAGTCGAAAGATAGTCTTGTACATTGTATACAGGAACGATCACACTAACTAAAGGGTTATTTTTGAGAATTTGATTACGAATTTCTTCATTCATCACTTTTCCTGTTTCTATATCCTTTGATAATGATTCCATTAGCGCTCTCCTTCCTTAAGACGATATAATTTCAACAACAATCGAAAACATTCATATAATCGATGTTTGAATAAGAAATAACGGAGTTGCCCTCCTTTTCCTTTTAACTCCTTATAATTTAAAGCATTCCAAACCACATTAACATATGGATCTTGTTCCAACATATTTTCAAAACGTTTATATTCTTTTTTTCGTTGTTCATAATTTAATTCTGATTTTGGATGATCAATATATGCTCTAAAAACATCCGATATTGTTCCTAATGTATAGCGCAATTGTTCACTTAATACCTTTATTCCAATACGATGATCGGTTTGTACTAAAGCCTTACATAATAAACGTACTTCTTCTAAACGATTCGGACGATATTGCCAAGTAACAGAACTACTGGATAAACAATATTCATATTTTGGTTGGCACATATAAGAAAAAGATTGTGCGTGCGCAGCCAATTCCATATTAAAAATAACATCTTCTCCAAGGACAACTTCTGGATTAAATTGAATATTATTGTTATCTAGAATTTCTTTTTTTATCAAACAACTTGTCGAATAATATAATGGATCCAATCTTCTATCTTGTGTACAAAAAATTAAAGGGATTAATTCTTCTCGTATTTGTCCCTCTTTATATACAACATCTTGCGGAAACGATTTATTAATAGATATTAACTGACCATTAACAAATGTTTTCCGGGCACAATATACCCAATCCAACTGATAGAGATTTGCCTGTTTCCACAAGTATTCTAAATAATCTTCTTCTACTCGATCATCCCCATCAATAAATCCAACATATTCTCCCTTGGCATGTTGTAAACCTGTATTACGAGCTTGAGAAACCCCACCATGATTTTGTTGAAAAATTTGAATAGAGAGATCTGGATTTTCCTTTTGAATATTATATAAAATATCCAATGTGGAATCTGTTGATCCATCATCCACAATCAACAACTCAAAATCCTGCAGCGTTTGTTTCATCAAATCACTACAGATGTTTGAAATATTTTTCTCTTCATTATAAACAGGAATAATAATACTAATCATAAATTTAACGATATTATTATATCCTATCCTTAATAGATTATCTTCTTAAATAATCCTTAATTTTAATCCCTTGTGGATAATACGCTGCCAATAGCCATTTAAAAAATGGAATTCCCTTTCTGTATTGTCTTTGTAGAAGGTACTGGACTTGTCTTACGTGCTTTGCATCCTCTT
>CADBTK010000213.1 GCA_902797585.1 Erysipelothrix rhusiopathiae | reverse complement strand
TTTCAATTCGACTTGGCGTTGAACGTTGTCCTCGAATCAAATCTCCAAAACGTTGTACAATGACACCGCCACCTAACATGTTGGACAAACGAGCAATGCTTTCACCATATTGATTACTTTGTGTAAATGGTTGGGTAAAGTGATTGGATACCAATAGGGCAAAGTTCGTATTTTCTGTCCATTTGTCTTTATCTTCATAACTGTGTCCATTCACTGTTACAATTCCATTGGTATTTTCATTAACTACCACACCATGAGGGTTCATACAAAATGTACGAATCTTATCTTGGTATTTTTTAGAGCGATACACAATCTTAGATTCATATAACGAATCGGTTAATTCGCTAAAAGTATCGGCATTGACTTCAACACGAACTCCAATATCGACACGATTGCTTTCTGTTTCTATATTTAAATGGTTACAGATTTCTTCCATCCATTTGCTTCCAGAACGTCCAGTAGAAATAATACATTTCTTTCCTGTGAATGTTTCTTCTTTCACTTTTACTTCGTAACCACCTTCAATAGGGTCCACTTGATCAACATGATGGTAGAAATAAAAATCAACTTTTTCTTTTAATTCATCATATAAATGGGTTAATACTTTGTAATTAATGTCTGTTCCTAAATGGCGTACATTGGCTTTTAATAAGTGCAAATCGTTTTGTAGACATTTTTTAGCAATCTCTTGATCGTTATTTTTGTAGAGTTTTGTTTCAGCTCCACCATATTGACAATTAATCGCATCAACATATTCCATTAAGTCAATTGCGGTATCGGCGCCGATGTATTCATGAAGTGTTCCACCAAACTCATTGGTAATGTTGTATTTTCCATCGCTGAATGCACCAGCCCCTCCAAATCCGTTCATGATTGAACAAGAGGCACAATGAATACAACTCTTGATTTTCTTTCCATCGATCGGGCATTTTCTTTTTTCTAAAGGCCCTCCGGCATCAAACATCGCAATCTTTAAATCTGGTTGTAAAGATAGAGCTTCTACGGCCGCAAAAATACCTCCTGGACCGGCTCCAATAATCATTAAATCGTACATATTTTCATCACCCGGCAGATATTATAATATATGACATACATACTGACAATATATTTTTTATTATAGTGGTGAAAATGTACTGTAGGCAGTTAAAATACAGAATGTTTTCTAGGACTGAAAATCAGTCCTCTTTTTAGTATAATATTAGGTAGAAGATTATCATGAAGAAAAAACTCATACGACTGTTTGCGATAATTGTCTGTATTCTATTTATATTAGGGATTGTCAATCATGTATTTGATCCAAGTTCAAAGCCACAATTGGCTCAAACAAATCATGTTGAGAAGTATCCTGAATATCAAGGTCAAAGTATAGAAATACTACAGAACAATCAACCGCATTTCACGCAGGAAGAATTGGAACAAACCCAACAAGGACTTTGGTTTGAACCATTGGATTCGCTAGGACGAGCACAAAGTGCATTTGGATTGATTGGAAAAGATATAATTCCTGATCAAGATCAACAACGAGGAAGTATTGGGATGGTCAAACCAAGTGGATGGCAAGTGGCTCGTTATGATGATTTAATTGAAGATAAATATTTATACAATCGCTGTCATTTGATTGCGTGGTCATTAAGTGGTGAAAATGCCAATGAGAAGAATTTAATTACTGGAACACATATGATGAATCATGAAGGAATGTTGTCTTATGAACAAGAAGTTCTTTATTACATTCGTGATACAGGTGATCCAGTCTTGTATCGAGTGACACCGATTTATCAAGGAGACGAATTAGTCTGTCGAGGGGTTGAGATGGAAGCATATTCTATCAAAGATCAAGGTCAAGGAGTTTGTTTCCATGTGTATTGTTTTAATGTACAACCTGGTATAGTGATTGATTATCGAACAGGGGATAATTGGCGAGAACAAACGCGTCAAAAGGTATCTATTCAACAGTCGTTTGTATTGAATAAAAATTCTAAAAAATTCCATGATTTAAATTGTCCCAATGTAGAAACAATTGCGGAAAAGAATAAAGAAATCTGGGAAAATCAAACGGTGGAAGAAATGATAGAGAAAGGGTATCAACCAGCCGGTTGTTGCATCAAACGATAAGGAGGAAGATTGATGAGTAATAGAGATTTAGATTTATTACCACCAGAAAAAAATGGTTATCCAACAACGTCTTCAAGGCTTAAAAAGATTGGAATTATTTTTTTAATTATATTGGCGGCTTTATTTTTCTATGGTCAATCGATTCTAGACCAACAACAAACACAACCATCGCAAACCAACCAAGTGAGTGACCAACAAGATGAAGACGATGATGATAATCAATGGTTAGATGGATTTGAAGCTGATTGGGATTAATTAAAAGGAGGAAGGACAATGTTAGCGTACGGAGTAGATATTGGAGGAACCACTGTTAAATGTGGTCGTTTCGATGACAAAGGAGAATTATTAAAGAAGTGGGAGATTCCTACTCGAACAGAGAATGATGGAGAATATATCATTCCAGATATTGCCAAAGCGATAACGGAAGATATGAAAGAAGCTGGGGTAAATGCATTTGATGTCAAAGGTATTGGTGTTGGGATTCCTGGCCCAATTCTACCGGATGGAAAAGTGAATGGATGTGTAAATCTAGGTTGGGGAGTAAAAGATGTAGCAAAAGAATTATCTTC
>CADBTK010000212.1 GCA_902797585.1 Erysipelothrix rhusiopathiae | reverse complement strand
TTCATCTTTTAATAAATAATATACATAAGCCATCAATGACCAATATTGTAAGATACTTCCAGAATCTTTTTTCGGAAAATTGATCAATACATCTTGAGCCAATTCTGGATCATCCATATAAATTAAAGATTGTGCTAATAGTGCATGTTGTTTCAAACGAATTTTTCCTCGCCATGTAGAGTAATAAAAAATGGCAGAGGCACAAGCTTGTGGATCACAATTTTCATATAATAAAGCCGCAATAGGAATAACGGATGAAGAGCGATAGCGTAATAATAAATTCAATGCCATTAAATAAAAGGCTAGTGCCGCTACCATAATAAAGAGATTTTGTACTACTCCCATAACTACAATAATAGCCACAATCCCTAAACAATAGATTCCCGTAATACGAATCACATTATTTCGACAAGCTAGCGCTAATGGTTTCACTGTCTCATCCAATGTATGATTCATTTTATATTGCCGAAAAATTTCATCATCATTACTAATCTTAAGTTTGTGATATTCCTTTTGTAAGTCACTACGACTCGTTAATAAGCCATATATACAAACCAAGGCAGCAGGAATTACCAACATTGATCCCAACATTAAAATAGGTTGGGTAAAAAACATTAAACCTACGATTAAGAATATTGGATTGATATTATATTGTGTACTGGCAAAATGCACCAATAAAATCACATTGACAATCCCAGCTATACTTAATCCACCTGAAATATAGTAGACACTTGGATGTTCATTAATATAGGCAATTATTTCTTCTGGATAAGAAAAAGTTGATAAATCCAATCCTTGTCGCAAGCTAATTACCGCAAGAATGACTCCAACCACAAATGCAGCCAATAATGATAATAAATGCGTTTTACATTGATATTTCCACATAGCTCTCCCCTATTACCCAATCATTCTACACAACATTTATGTTAAGAATATGTGATAGTCTCGATTAATAAAAAATTGTTCATATAAGTAGATACCAAAAGAAAAGACTGTCTGTCAACAGACAATCTAATCTTTCCGTATTTATTTGTGAGAGAAATTTTAATTTAATATTATTCATTTACCCAGTCGACAACTTTTTGGGCCAATTGTTCGGTACAGCCTAAATCAGCCATCATTGACAACAAGGTGTAACGTTCACGATTTTCTTTTCCGTAAACTAGTGCGTTATACAACATCTCATCTGAGAACCCAACTTGTGCTGGGAAGTATGGCGCATCTAAACTTTTTAAGATTTCAATCATTCGATCGGATGTTGGTTGGTAAGTATCCATTAAACGAACGATTTCATCCCAGTTTTGTTCAATACTATCAATTCGTTGTAAACGACCTTCTGGATCGTTTTTCTTTGATTTATGCTCTCATTCGAGAATTGTTTCACTGGCACTTCCATAAACTTCTATCATTTTTTCTTCCCATGCCGCTTGGTCATATTGTTTTGCTTTGGCACGAGCTGCATCAAAATCAGGACGGTTTTCGCGTAAGAATTCTGTCATTTTCAAAATCATCACTTCCGCAATTCCGACTTTAATTCCATGTAGTACTGGAATGTCTCCTTTTTGAAGTTCAATGGCTTCCCAGAAGTGGTTTAAGTGATGTTCACAACCAGCAGCCGGACGTGAGTTTCCAATAAAGCTCATCGCAACACCTGTTAATACAAGTCCCTCCATGATATCCCCAATAACTTGAGGATCACGTTGGCTTGCTTTATCGGCGTTGGTCAATACATTATCGATACAATCTTTTACAAGATTGACAATGCGATCACAGTAATATTCATTGTTAATGATTTTTGAAATACGCCAGTCATTTAAACAAGTAAACTTTCCTAATAAGTCTCCAAGTCCGGCACTGACCATACGAGCTGGCGCTCCACAAAGAATATCTGTATCTCCAATAATGAATAATGGTGTTTGAGCAGGAATCGTTTGTTTAATATTATCAATCATAATCGCTGCTCCGCTTGATGCAAATCCATCCATTGGCGCTGCTGTGGCAACAATACAATATGGCACTGACATTTTGTAACTGAATAAACGACATAAGTCATTAATCGATCCTGTTCCTACCGCAACAACTAAATCCAATTCTGGATCACAATCAATCATCAAATCCGCTAACGCTTTTTCATTTGGAATAAATCGTCCCCCTGTAAAAACGTGTGCTTTGGCTTTGATGTTGGCATCTTCTAAAATCTTCATAACTTTTTCACCGGCAATGCCAAAAGTGATTTCATCACAAGCAACGTATAAGTTTTTGAAATCATACTTATTGACATAATCTACCAATGAAGTCAAGACACCTTGTCCTACCGTACATCCTTCTAATCCTGTTTGGTGTTGGTGTCCACATTCACATTGGAATGGTTTCCCTAAATAATCGGCTAATTTTGGAGCATTTGACATAATTTCACCTCTATTTCTTCTTCATCGAAATGCTATTGATACATTCCAATCTTAGTTGAAATAAAGGTGAAAAAAGTTTTGATTCCTTACGCATAAAAATACGAAACTTTCACATCTTGCGATTATTTGATTTCATACTTTCTATGCAATCCGATTACTAGAAAAAACTTAGTTTTCTAATTCATATTGAGTGATTTGCTCAATACGTTTTGAGTGACGAGACTCTTTACTAAAAGGTGTATTGATATATGTATTCACAATATCTTTTGCTAATTCAATACCAATAATTCTTTGACCAATGGATAATACATTGGAATCATTGTGTTCTCTAGTTAACTTAGCCATTGTCGTATTGGTACACAATGAACAGCGAACACCTTTCACTTTATTAGCGGCAATAGAAATTCCAATTCCCGTTCCACAAAGAACGATTCCCAAATCTGCTTCTTTATTGGCTACTTTCTTTCCTACCGCAAAACCATATTCTGTATAGTCACAACTATCATAATCATCTGTTCCACAATTGATGACTGTATGACCTTGTCCTTCTAACATCGCAACAATTTCTTTTTTGTAGTCTGTTGCTCCATGATCATTTCCAATTGCGATAATCATACATTTTCCTCCATTGCTTTCATAAAAGCACGTGTGTTTTTATCAATATCACCAGAATAAATGGCAGAACCTGCCACAAAGACATTGGCTCCTGCTTGTTGGGCAATCTTTAATGTCTTTAGATTAATTCCTCCATCGACTTGAATATCAATGGAACGAGAGCCAATCATTTTCTTTACTTGGGCAATCTTATCTGTCATTTCATCCATATAAGATTGTCCCCCTTTTCCTGGTTCTACTGTCATAACTAGAATCATATCTAAATCATCTAGAAATGGTTCTAAAACACTGGCAGGGGTTGCTGGTTTAATGGATAACCCAACTTTACAACCACACTTTTTAATTTTGTCGATTGTTTCTTGCACTAGTGAGGTTGCTTCATAATGAAAGGTAATGATATCAGCCCCACTGGCTGCCATATCTTCTACAATATTTTCAGGAGTAATGACCATACAATGTACATCAAAGATAGCATGAATCATAGGTCGTAAACTTTTAATTATTGTTTGTCCAAAAGAAATATTTGGAACAAATTGTCCATCCATGACATCGA
Organism: Erysipelothrix rhusiopathiae; assembly: GCA_902797585.1. Lineage (GTDB taxonomy): Bacteria > Bacillota_I > Bacilli_A > Erysipelotrichales > Erysipelotrichaceae > RUG14284. The sequence continues at coordinate 219 of CADBTK010000212.1, read as the reverse complement.
TATGAACATATTGTGCCCCATTGTTTACTGTTTGAGAAATATCATAGTATAAAGACCCAAAGTTAGCACTAAGTATAGAAGGGGCTAATATATTATTTGACATAGGCTTTAACTGCTTGGGCAATATGTTTAGCATCTAATTCATAGTGTTCCATTAGTTTAGCTGGAGTTCCTGATTGTCCAAATGTATCTTTCATACCAATCATATATTGTGGACAT
>CADBTK010000211.1 GCA_902797585.1 Erysipelothrix rhusiopathiae | reverse complement strand
TGTGGAAAGTTTTCCAAATATCCCTGTAATTGTGGATGAAGCTTATATGGATTTTTCTAATCAAAGTGTCATGGATCAAATCAATAACTATTCAAATCTATACGTTACTCGAACATTGTCTAAAGCCTATGGGCTAGCAGGGATACGTATCGGGTTTGTGATTAGTCAAAAAGAAAATATCGATGTTTTAAAACAGACACGAGTACCCTATACTGTCAATCGCTTGAGTCAATTGGTTGCCAGTATTGCACTAGAAAATGCTCAACAATTTGGAATGCGAATTCAACAAACCATCTTCTTTCGAGATGAAATGTTGAATAAGTTGTCTTTATTAAGAGGAATCACGATTTATGAAAGTCAAGCCAATTTCTTATACGGAAAGGCAGAGAATAAGACTCTATTAATGGATATGATGGAACAAGCGGGAATTGTAATCCGCGACTTTAAAGGAACGGATTATTTCCGATTCAGTTTAGGAAGTAAAGACGAGAATGAAAAAGTACTACAAGTTTTTATGAATTATGCAAAGGAGACGTTACGATGAGACAAGCACAATTAAAACGCACAACTGCTGAAACTGATATTCAATGTAGTTTAAATCTTGATGGAAGTGCTCAAATTGATGTAAATACAGGAATTGGTTTCTTTGATCACATGTTAACATTATGGGCTTTTCACTCTGGATATGATTTAACACTTCGTGCCCAAGGAGACTTAGAAGTTTGTGATCACCACACCATTGAAGATTGTGGAATTGTTTTAGGAAATGCCTTTAAAGAAGCGCTAGGTGATTGTGTAGGAATTGCACGTTATGGAAATATGCGCCTTCCAATGGATGAAGTATTATGTGATGTTACTTTGGATATTAGTGGACGCCCTTATTTAGTATGTAATGTAGAATTTATGCGTGAAAAAGTAGGAGAGATGTCTACGGAAATGGTGGAAGAATTCTTGCGCGCTTTTGCCTTTAATGCTGGAATGACATTACATGTGAATGTCGAATATGGAAAAAATGATCACCACAAGATCGAGGCGATTTTTAAAGCGTTGGGACGTGCTTGTAAACAAGCTAGTCAAATCGTATCGAATTCGATTCAAAGTTCAAAAGGATCTTTAGTATGATTGGAATCATCGATTACGGAATGGGTAATTTGTATAGTGTACAAAATGCCTTAAAAAAACTAAATGTTTCGTATCAATTGGTTTCAGACCCGGAACAAGTTTTTACATGTGACAAATTGATTTTGCCAGGGGTAGGAGCTTTTAAAGACTGTATGAAAAACTTGAACCAACAAAATCTTGTTCAAGCCATTCAAAAAGCAGTAAAAGAAAAACATATTCCATTAATGGGGATTTGTTTAGGAATGCAAGTTCTTTTTGAAGATAGTACAGAAAAAGGAATGAGTGAAGGATTGGGACTGATTAAAGGTCATGTTCGTAAAATGGAACAAGAAGGCTTACGTGTTCCTCATATGGGATGGAATCAACTAGTTCCAAATCAAGATTGTCCATTATTTGATGGGCGCTTAGAAAATAATTATGTATATTTCGTTCACTCTTATTTTGCCGATGATATTAAGGATGAAAACTTAATTGCTTATGCACAATATGGGGACTATAAAGTACCAGGGATTGTGGCAGGAAAACATGTGTTTGGAACGCAATTTCACCCGGAAAAAAGCGGGGAAGATGGTATGCGAATTTTACAATACTTTGTGGAGGAATGGGTATGAAACTTTTACCAGCAATTGACATCATTAATCAACAACCTGTACGCCTCTATCAAGGTGATTACAATAAAAAAGAGGTTGTAGGACAAAGCGTATTAGAAATTGCGAAAAGCTTTGAACAAGCAGGGGCGGACATGATTCATTTAGTGGATTTAGATGGTGCAAAGTCAGGAAAAAAAGAAAATGCCCCCCTTATTTGTCAAGTGGCGCAAAGTGTGAATGTTCCTGTTGAGATTGGTGGAGGAATCCGTAGTATGGAAGATATCGATTATTATCTTTCACAAGGTGTTTCTCGTGTCATCTTAGGAACCAAAGCTTTGCAGGATAAAACATTCCTGGAACAAGCACTCGAAAAATACAAAGAAAAGATTGCGGTAGGAATGGATTGTAAAGATGGTTATGTTTGTGGAAGTGGCTGGTTAGAAACCAGTGATATTTATTATTTGGATTTTGCCAAAGAGATGGAAGAAATGGGAGTACAAACAATTATCTTCACTGATATAAGCACAGATGGAACATTACAAGGTCCAAATTTAGATATGTTGAAAAATATACAAGAGACTTGTTCTATAGATATTGTGGCAAGTGGGGGGATCAAAGATTTAACTCATATTCAACAATTGAAAGACTTAGGTGTTTCAGCAGCGATTATGGGAAAAGCCATTTATTCAAAAACATTAGATTTAAAAGAAGCCATCGCGCTATGTCAGGAGGGATAATATGTTAACAAAACGAATTATTCCTTGTTTAGATGTCAAGGATGGAAAAGTTGTCAAAGGTGTTAACTTCGTTGGTTTGAAAGAAGTGGGAGACCCAGTGGAACTGGCAAAACAATACTACCAACAAGGAGCGGATGAACTAGTCTTTTTAGATATCACCGCAACCCATGAACATCGCGATACGATGATACATGTAGTTGAACAAGTTGCCAAAGAAATCTATATGCCTTTTACTGTTGGTGGAGGTATTCGCTCCATTGAAGATATTCGCAATATCTTACGTGCTGGAGCTGATAAGATTTCTTTAAATAGTGCAGCCGTCAATAATCCGGAACTAATCCAACAAGGGGCGCAACAATTTGGGAATCAATGTATGGTCTTAGCCGTGGATGGAAAAAAACGGGAAGATGGATCTGGTTGGAATGTGTTTATCAATGGAGGACGCATTGATACAGGTTTAGATGCCTTGGAATGGATTCAAAAAGGAGTCAGTCTTGGGGCAGGGGAAATCTTATTAACAAGTATGGATGCCGATGGTACAAAAGCTGGATATGATATAGAATTCTGTCAAGCGGTATCTAAAGTAGTCAATGTTCCTGTGATTGCCAGTGGTGGATGTGGATCATTAGAGGACTTTTATGAGTTATTTGAAAAAGAAGCGGCTGATGCAGCACTGGCGGCTAGTTTATTCCATTATGGAGAATTAAGTGTACAAGATGTAAAATCGTATCTAGATACGAAAGGAGTGCCTGTTCGTTTATGATTCAATTGGATTTTGAAAAAGGGAATGGATTGATTCCATGTATTGTACAAGATGTAGAAACTAGCCAAGTGTTGATGCTTGGTTATATGAATAAAGAGAGTTTAGAAGAAACAATGAAAAGTGGATTAGCCACTTATTGGTCTCGTTCTCGAAATGAATTATGGAAAAAAGGAGAGACTAGTGGACACTATCAACATGTCAAAGAAATCTTAGTGGACTGTGATTTGGATACCATATTAATTAAAGTCGTACAAGATGGAGCGGCTTGTCATACAGGTAAAATAAGTTGTTTCTATCGTGATATAGAAGGAGTGGAAATATTATGAGTGCCATCCAAAGAGAATATGAAATGATCTTAGATCGACAATCAAATCC
>CADBTK010000210.1 GCA_902797585.1 Erysipelothrix rhusiopathiae | reverse complement strand
TTACCTACAATTTCGGAAATTTGAATCAATTTCAAATCTTGGTTTAAACCATTTTCAATAATGCAACGCTGATCATAGGATAGGTGTTTATACGATTTCTTGGACATAATATTATTCTCCTTCTATCACAAAGAAACCAACCCTTTGGATACAATGATATAAAAAACGGAACTTATAGTAAAAGAAACTCCCTAAACGGAAGTTCCAAAAATAATTGAGCATGAGGATAGAAAACATAAAAACATGACCCTTGTTATAGTAGGGTTGTGTTTTTTATTGTATAATAAACTGGTAACACTATGTGAAAACGTACGAAAGGAAAGATTGATTATGAGTGAAAAATCGTTTAATGATATCGTTGCCCACATGAAGAATTCTGGTTTTGTATACCAAGGTTCTGAAATTTATGGGGGGCTTTCTAATACTTGGGATTTCGGTCCTTTAGGAATTGAATTAAAAAACAATATTAAAAATGCTTGGTGGAAACGCTTTATTCAAGAAGATCCAAATAATACAGGACTTCAAAGTGCCATCTTAATGAACCCAAATGTATGGGTGGCCAGTGGTCACGTTGGTGGATTTAGTGATCCATTAATGGATTGTAAAGAATGTAAAAGTCGTCATCGTGCCGACCAATTAATTGAAGAAGCAACTAACCATGAAGTAAACCCTTCAGGAATGACAAATGAAGAAATGGAAAATTACATTCGTGATCATGAAATCGCATGTCCAAACTGTGGAGCTCACAACTTTACAGATATTCGTCAATTTAACTTGATGTTTAAAACATTCCAAGGGGTATTGGAAGATCAAAAAAATGCGATTTACTTACGTCCAGAAACTGCCCAAGGGATTTTCGTGAACTTTAAAAATGTTCAACGTTCAATGCGTAAAAAATTGCCATTTGGGATTGGACAAATCGGAAAGAGCTTCCGTAATGAAATCACACCAGGAAACTTCATTTTCCGTACTCGTGAATTTGAACAAATGGAATTGGAATTTTTCTGTAAACCAGGAACTGATTTAGAATGGTTTGAATATTACTGTAATGCATGTATGCAATTCTTAAAAGATTTAGGATTGAAAGAAGACAACTTACGTATGCGTGCTCATGACCCAGAAGAGTTAGCTCACTACAGCAATGGAACTAGTGATATTGAATATTTATTCGGTGATCCAATTAATTGGGGAGAAGTATGGGGAATTGCCGACCGTACAGACTTTGACTTGAAATCACATCAAGAAACAAGTAAGAAGTCAATGGAATACTTAGACCCAGAAACAAACGAAAAATATATTCCATATGTAATTGAACCAAGTGTTGGGGTTGAACGTTTGATTTTGGCAGTGATGAGTGAAGCATACGAAGTGGAACAATTAGAAAATGATCAACGTACTGTATTGCACTTACACCCATATTTAGCGCCATATAAAGCAGCTATTATGCCATTGTCTAAAAAGCTTTCACAACCAGCTATGGATGTGTTCCATGATTTATCAAAATATTTTATGGTGACATATGATGAAAGCCAAAGTATTGGAAAACGTTACCGTCGTCAAGATGCGATTGGTACACCATTCTGTATTACAATTGATTTTGATACAGAAAATGATGGTTGTGTAACGGTTCGTAACCGTGACACCATGGAACAAGAACGTGTAGCCATCAAAGACTTAAAAGAGTATATTGAAACACGCGTTTCATTTTAAGTGCAACAACTAGTTGCGTGTAAGATAAAAATCTTAACGATAGAATAAGTGGAGGAAATCTATTGAGCTGGATAAATGATAAGGACTTAGAAGCCATTCGGAAACAAGCCAATATTGTTGATGTTATCTCGCAATATCTAACATTGGAGAAAAAGAATAAGAGCTATGTAGCTCTTTGTCCTTTCCATGATGACCATAATCCGAGTCTTAATATTAATACCGATAAACAAATATTTAAATGTTTCACTTGTGGAACCGGTGGTGATGTCTTTGGCTTTGTTCAAAAGATTGAAAACATCAGTTTCCCTGAAGCGGTTGTTAAAGTAGCACAAATGATCGGATATCAATTAGATACTCCTCAAAACTCATTCGCACCTAAGGTACATAAACACCAAGAAACTTTTGATTTATTACAGAAGTACATTAAATATACTCAATACGAATTGGTATCACAAGATGGCGTCTTGGCAATGGAATATTTGCGTAAGAGACACATTAATGAAGATGTGATTCGCCGTTTTGAAATAGGTTATGTTCCAAATCAAAAACAAGCAACACAATATTTATTGGCGCAAAACTTAACAGATCCAAAATGTGGTTTATTGGCCGATGGTCGTGCTGTCTTTCATGATCGAATTACAATTCCGATTCATGATGAGAATGGACATCCTTTAGCTTTTACGGCACGAACTTTATCAACGAGTAAAGAAGTGCCTAAATATATTAATACAGCGCAAACAGAGATATATGAAAAAGGGAAAGTTGTCTTTAATTATCATCGAGCAAAATCCTTTTGTCGAAAAAATAAACGCTGTATTTTAACTGAAGGGGCGATGGATGTATTGGCCTTTGAAAAAGCGGACATTCATGAAAGTGTTGCATGTTTAGGTACAGCAATGACTTCGACTCAATTAAACTTATTGAAACGTCTCCAAGTGGTGATCACTGTATGTTATGACGGAGATAAAGCGGGGCAAGCGGCCACCAATAAGTTTATTGAAATGGCAGTAGATAATCGTATTGATGTTCAAATTGTGAAAAATGATACTGGAAAAGATCCAGACGAAATATATGAAGAGTCAGGGAAAGATGGGTTAAAAGCATTTGTTGAAAAAACAGTATCTGTCGTTGAATTTCTCTTTGATTATGGACCAACTATTTACAACCTTGAAAACTATGAAGAGCGTCGCCAATTTGGTCAAAAGATGCACCGCTTCATTGAAGCAACGTGTCAAGGATTTGAAAAACCTGGGTTTTATCAAAGATTACAAACGATGACAGGTTTTGATTTCTCCCATGAGAAATTATCACCTAAAACAAATGTTCCAAAACCAACTCGTCCAAAAGCGCAAGTCGCAAGTAATTCTCAACAAAATAATAGTCCGCGTTATCTTGCGGAAAAAGCCGTCATTGAAATGATGTTGTTGAGTCAAGAAGCGTGCAACCGATTTAAAGATAAAATAGGATATTTTGATGATGAACGTCTTGGAGATGTTGCCAATTATATTTATGATGCCTATCGTGAATATAATCGTTTGAATCAAGATATTTTATTAGCTCGAATGGATGATGAAAGTACACGTACAACCTTTCAGGATTTATGGAACCGAATAAATACAAATCAAAAATACAACGAAGATTATCTCAACGATGCGATTAAAAAGATTCGTTATTGTCAGATAGAGCAAGATATTGAAGCAGTTTCTCAAAAAATATTAAAGGAAACAGACCCTGAAAAAAAAGCAGAGCTCTATCAACGCAAAACAAAATTAACCCAAAAGAAATTAACACTGTGAGTAAGGAGTGAACTGCATGAGTGAAAAGAAAATGGAAAGTTTAAATAAAATTAAATTTGCGAGTGTCGATGAAAGTAAAGAATATTTGTTGCAAGCGCACCAAGAAGATATGGAAATCTCTCAAGATGATTTCATGGATTCCATCAGTAAATTAAACTTATCAGACGATGATATGGATGAATTGTTTGCATGGTGTGATGACAATGATATTTCTTTCTTAGATTCTAGCGATTTGGATGACCAAGATGTGGAAGAAGATGAAGACGATGAAGAAATTGATGATCAAATTTCTCAATTGGAACAATCTTTTGCGAATGC
>CADBTK010000209.1 GCA_902797585.1 Erysipelothrix rhusiopathiae | reverse complement strand
ATAATATCTCCCAAGTTTTCGATAATTGTTTGTTTCAAAGTGTTGAAAGAATTGTCAAAACGTTCTTGGTCTTGATATGTCATTGGTAATTTAATAATTTCTTCTACCCCATTCGATCCTACGATACTAGGAGTTCCAATGTAGTATCCAGTTTGTCCATATTCACCATTTTGGTAACTAGATACTGGAAGAATAGCTTTTTCATTATTCAATACACAAGAAACGATACGTTTCAATGCCAAACCAATTCCATAGTAAGTTGCTTTTTTCAATTCAATGATGTGGTACGCTTTGTCACGCGCTCCAATGTATAACTCTTGTAATTCAGCTAATTCAACGTCATCTCTTTCATCCAAGTATTCCAATAGATTTTTACATCCAACATATGTATTAGCCCATGATACGAAACTTGAATCTCCATGTTCCCCCATAATATATGCGTGAATATTTCCTGGAGCAACTCCTAATTTTTCACTAATCGCAAAACGTAAACGTGCAGAGTCTAATACAGCCCCTGATCCAAATACATGATTACTAGAAAGTCCTAATGTTTTGTATGCAACATAAGTCATAATGTCCACAGGGTTTCCTGCAACAATCATGATTCCATCGAATCCATTTTCTTTTAATTGTTCACAACAAGTTTTAGTAATGTTGGCATTTATCTTAACCAATTCCAAACGAGTTTGTCCAGGTTTTTGAGCGATACCAGCTGTTAATACAACAATATTTGTATCTTTGGCATCTGTGTAGTCACCAGCACGGATTTTCATTTTAGTGTCGGCATAAACCAAACCATCACTCAAATCCATTTCTTCCCCTTTTGCTTTGTCAGCATTAACATCAACTAAAACTAGTTCGTCAATCCCTTTTTCTGATAAAAGAGAGTATGCAAAACTCATACCTACAAAACCAGTTCCAATTAACATAATCTTTCTTTTAGAAATTTTTTCTTTTGCCATATTATTTTTCCTTTCTTAAAAATATTCGCTACATTCATTATATATGATAGATAAGGCTAACTCAACCTTAAAGAAAAGAAGTAGACTTATAAATCTACTCCTTTTGCTCCGCTTGTAATTTTACTTTGAAGGTTTCTTCTTGACCATCTCGAATCACAACCACTTCAATTGTATCGTCAACTTTATGTTTTTGAATAATTGACTTCACTTCGCTACTAGAAGATACTTCTTGACCATCCACTTTAATAATACGATCTCGTTGTCGAAGCCCAGCTTTATCTGCTGCTCCACCTTCAACGACTTGCATAATGTAGACTCCTTCTTCCATATCTTCACTTAAGTAGTATTTTGACTCACTATTGTAGTCATATAAACTTACATTCATTACAGGACGAGGTTCTTTGTCTTTTCCTTCAATTAAGTCATTGATAATATCAAGCGCATGATTAATAGGAATCGCAAATCCAATTCCTTCGACACTTCCTTCATCTGAAGAATAAGAACCACTCGACCCTTTCGCATTGACAATCCCAATGAGGTTTCCATTGGCGTCGAACAATCCTCCTCCAGAGTTTCCAGGGTTAATCGCTGCATCTGTTTGTAACAAAGTCATTTGTGTGTTTCCAACCGTAATTTGTCGATCTAAAGCAGAAATAATTCCACTGGATACAGTTCCACCTAATTGTCCTAACGGGTTTCCAATCGCAATGGCAACATCTCCAACTTCAAGACTATCTGAATCTCCAAAGTTAGCTTTCTTTAGCCCTTTGGCGTCAATTTTGATAACGGCAATATCTTCTGTGGCATCCGTACCAATTAATTTTGCTTCAAATTCTTCACCATCGGTTGTTGTAACAATAATTGTAGTTGCTCCTTCAATCACGTGGTTATTGGTAACGATATATCCATCTTCACTAATAATGACTCCACTACCAGCTCCATAAGCACGATATTGACCAAAAATGCTATTTCCACTCGATACTTCTTCCGTGATAATTTCGACTACACTTGGTCCACATTTACCAGCTACATCACTTAAATCATTAATCTTAGAGTTTCCATTCACTGATCCAGTAGTTTGATTAACTTGGATTCCATTAGATGATTCACTCGTATTGGATCCTCTTCCTAAAGATCCTCCTAGATATCCAAACAATCCAGATACTAAGGCAAGACAAATCCCCATTGTTACCCATCTCTTATTCATATTTTTATTTGTGGTCTCCTTTTTAAACTCAGGAGGGTTCATTTTGTTATCATTCATTGGCATAACCTCCGTATTCATTTATTTTACACCCATTTTTATTTTATTGCTTGTATAAAGAATTTCAAAAATTTACCACTCTATATCTTTTAATGAAAAAGAGTAGAATAATCTACTCTAAATTTTGTGCCATAGGTATGTTTGGTAAATTATCTTTAAATGAATCAAATTCGATAACCGATTCAAATAGACAAAGACATGGTTTATTAGATGGTGTACGGAACCAAATATCTTTATGATAATGTCCATGGAACCAATAGTCATATTCCACCTTAGTTTCAATTTCTTGTAAGAATGACTGAATATTTACATACTCAGGTCCATATTTTTCCAAATGGATAGGAAATAGTTTGGAATATGGATGAGCTTCAAAAACATCATGAGTCAAAACAACATCTACTTTATTATTGTATTTTTGTAAGTTTTGCCATGCATTTTCTATCTCGCTTTGTACTGGCAATTCTGCTTTCCACCAATTAACATTTTCTGTACGATATTCTGCATCATGGCTAATCGCTCCTCCGAAAGTAAAGAAATGCATCCCATCAATATCAAATATTTCTCCACGCATTAGGTGAATGACTTTATCTCGGATTCGATGAATTTTACCTCCATGCCAATCTTGAACAGGATATTGATTTAATATATTAAAGTTTTCATGATTACCATCAATGAAACAAGTTGTCCAAGGCAATGAATCTAGCCAATCTAACCAAAAGTCATCTCCTTTTCCACCATCCCAAACACAACCAAAATCACCACAGATAATGACATAGTCATCTTGTGTAAGATGCTTTCCTCTTTCAAATCCATCATCTGGATTGATTTTATAGATATCTTGTTCACGATGAGTATCCCCTGTAATATAAATCATAATTTTCACTCCAAATCAATTTTATCACATGTCATATAAAAATACTGCCGAAGCAGTATTTCTATTCAACTCCAATAATAAAGGAATATACTGGTTGTTGCCCTGATTCAATTTCAACTTCTGCATCACTGATTTCTTCTACATAAGCAGCAATTTCTTCTGCTTGTTCTTCAGTGGCATCTTGTCCATAAATCAAAGTAACCAATTCGCTATCATCATCTAACATAGATTCTAATAAACGTTTTGTTGCTTCCATCATATCTTCAACAGAAGCTACAATTTCTTTTCCAGAAATAGCCATGTATTGACCTTTTTTAATTTCCATTCCTTCAAATGTAGTATCTTTGATT
>CADBTK010000208.1 GCA_902797585.1 Erysipelothrix rhusiopathiae | reverse complement strand
TGCCAAGGAGAAGTTTTACCTTATAAAAAAGGAGATAGTTTCTTTTTACCAGCAGGTAGTGGAGATTGGCAAATCGAAGGAGTATGCGATGCTTTATTAACAACGATTGGTGAAAAAGAAAATCCAATGCGCATCGGGATTATTATAGGAAGTCATGAAATCCAAATTGGAATCGTGAATGATCAACAACAACTAATCGATTTGGAAAAATACAAAATGGAACCTTTGAAACAACCATTAGAAATCTTAGAAGAAGTTGCGAATAAAACATTGAACTTGTTAGAAAAGAATCATATTACATTGGATCAATGTATTGGAGCGGGTGTCGGAATCCCAGGAACTATTGACCGAAAAGCAGGGAAAGTTGTCTATTCTAATAATATGCAGTGGGAAGATGTTCCTGTTGCCAAAGAGTTAGGGAAAGTGATTTTGTGTCCTGTTCGAATTGCTAATGATGCCGATTGTGCCGCCTTAGGAGAAACTATTGCCGGAGCCGGAATTGATGTAGATGACTTGGCAATGTTTACTGTTGGAAATGGAGTTGGTGGTGGATTAATCATCAATGGAGAAGTTTTCGAAGGTGGAATGATAGGAGGAAGTGAAGTTGGGCATATGTCCATTCAATCTCATGGACGTTTATGTACATGTGGTCGAAAAGGATGTTTGGAAGCTTATGCCTCTATTCCTTCATTAATGCGTGATATTGCAGAAAAAACAGGAAAAGAAATGATGCCAAAAGAGATCTTTGCATCTCGTGATAATAAACAAATTCAAGAGGTGCTTGATACATATACAGAATATCTAGGAACAGGTATTGTAAATATTGTGAATCTCTATCGTCCGCAATTAATTATTTTGGGTGGAGCGATATCAAAATATGCAGCTATTTTAGTTCCAGCTTTAGAAGCTTATACAAAACGATACGCTTTTGGTCGAGGTCATGGAATGGTTCCAAAAATTACTGTTGCGCAATTAGGAAATTTAGCTGGAGTGATTGGAGCGGCTAATTTATAAAAGAAATGGACGATTTTCGTCCATTTTTATTTGAATGATTGGCTCTCTTCCTATAAAATAGGAACATAAATAAAGAGGAGGATATTATCGTGGCAGATAAACGACCAGAAACAATGGAACGAATTACAACCCCAGAATTAGCACAAGCATTTATTGAGGAGCAATTGGAAGCATTGCGTAATCAAATAGGGGACAAAAAAGTTTTATTAGCATTATCTGGAGGAGTGGATTCTTCAGTAGTTGCAGCAATGTTGGTAAAAGCAATTGGAAAGAACTTAGTCTGTGTTCACGTAAACCATGGGTTATTACGTAAAGGTGAACCAGAAGAAGTAATCCGAGTATTCCGTGATGAAATGGATGCTAACTTGGTATATGTTGATGCAACAGACCGTTTCTTAGATAAGTTGGCAGGAGTGGAAGATCCAGAAGAAAAAAGAAAAATTATTGGTGGAGAATTCATTGAAGTTTTTGCAGAAGAAGCTGCAAAATTGGATGGAATTGAATTCTTGGCGCAAGGAACTATTTATCCAGACATTTTGGAAAGTGGTCCAGTTAAATCTCACCACAACGTTGGGGGATTGCCAGAAGACATGAACTTTGAATTGGTAGAACCAATTAAATTATTGTTCAAAGATGAAGTACGTGTTGTTGGAAAAGAATTAGGATTACCAGATGGAATGGTATTCCGTCAACCTTTCCCAGGACCTGGACTTGGTGTTCGTGTACCAGGTGCAATCACACGTGACCGTTTAGAAGCGGTTCGTGAAAGCGATGCTATCTTACGTGAAGAGTTTGCGAAAAATGGATTAGAAGGTAAAGTTTGGCAATACTTTACTGTAGTGCCTGATTTCAAATCCACTGGTGTGAAAGATGATCAACGTACATTCGAATGGCCTTGTATTGTGCGAGCTGTCAATACAACAGATGCGATGACTGCTACAGTAGAAGAGATTCCATACGAAATCTTACATCACATCACAAAACGAATCACAACAGAGGTCAAAGGAATCAACCGTGTGTTATATGACTTAACACCAAAACCATCTGCTACGATTGAATATGAATAAAAACAAAGACTACTTATCTTCGGATAGGTAGTTTTTTTCTACGATTTTAATATATAATTTGATTGTATGAAAAAGACAATAAAGATAAAATATGTAGATTTTTGGGGAAGACTCGTTGATATTCCTGTCGATACAATGTTTCATAAAGTATTAGAAAAACATTATAATATCGAAATCAGCGATGAACCGGATTATATTATTTGTTCTTGTTTTGGTGAAGA
>CADBTK010000207.1 GCA_902797585.1 Erysipelothrix rhusiopathiae | reverse complement strand
CATATGTGGCCCATATAGTTGATCAAAATATTGATAAACTTCTGGATTGAGCTGCTCTAAATATCCCGGATCGGTAATATACAAACCTCCAGCTTCAGCAAAAAACTCATATTCATTTGTCGCTCCATACTCACTAATGGAATCTGGATATTTCTCATAGAGTGCTATAAATTCCTTCGAAGTAGATAAACCACTTGGATCATCATAGGCATCCCCTTTTGAAAAATCATAAATGTGACTACATTCATGCGCCATGGTACGAGTATATGTATTAAGGACTGCCGGATCATTTAAAATCCGCACTCGAATAGACATATCCCCTGAATAAGAAAATGCAGCCGTTTGACTTGGATCTTCCATTTTTAATTCTTTTCCTGCTTTTTCATATTGTTCCGTATCTAAGATATAAATATTCTTGCACTCCTTTAATAGAAACTCTGGCATAGAATCAATGGAAGCTTTGATCTGTTCAATATCTACTGCATAGAGTTCTGGATCGGCACGAACAATTATATTTGGATAAGTTTGTTGGTTAACTGGTTCTATTGTTTGTGCATTGTCATTACTTTGTACGGATTGAATATCTGTGATTAAATGATCACTTAAATAATAAAGAGACAACCCTTCCAAAAATAGAAAACCCATAAAGGATAGACTCAACAATCCTTTTATCCAAGACAATCGATGTTGGTTGGCACTAGAGAATAAGAAACTTAAACACCCTATCCCAATAGAAATAGTTCCATATAGAATTGGGTTAAAGAATTGTTGATAGTTTTCAAAAGATGAAAGAACTTCTTGATTCTCTAATATTCCTTGTCCATATAACGTTTCAAATAGTATCCCATCTGCTAACCATTGACACGATAACTTCAAGAAGATATAAATGACAATCCCTAGTGCAACAGATCGTATAAAGGATATAAATAATTTCATATTTCTCCCTTATTGTTGGTTACGGATATAATTCAATGCACCACCTGCTAAAATGATATCTAAATCTTCATTTGTAATGGCACTTTGTACTTGGAAAGTAATGCCTTTTGTAACATTGGTTACTGTCAAAGTATCTTGTTTATATAAGGAAGAGATATCATCAATACGTAATGTATCCATTTCATCAATCTTGTCATAGTCTTCTTTATTAACAAAAGTTAAAGGTAAGATACCAAAGTTAATTAAGTTAGCATGGTGAATTCGCGCAAAGCTTTTTGCGATGACAGCTTTAATACCTAAATACATAGGAGCTAAAGCGGCATGTTCACGAGAAGAACCTTGTCCATAGTTTTCTCCCGCTACAATAATTCCCCCACCATTGTCTTTACATACTTGATCAAAGTGTTCTTTGTTGTTCATAAAGACAAAGGTAGATAGCTTTTCAATATTAGAGCGGAATGGCAATACTTGCGCTCCAGCTGGGGCAATGTGATCGGTTGTGATATCATCTGGCAATTTAATAACTGCCTTTTTCTCAACGCTATCACTCATCGCATCATTTTGTGGTAATGGTTTAATATTTGGTCCACGCACCACTTGCACACTATCTGGATCTTTGCTAGGGGCAAGGATCATGGAATCATCAATGCGAACTGGCTCTTGAGCAAAATCATCAGGATAATCAAATGTTGTTGGATCACTAATAACTCCAGTAATAGCACTAACGGCTGCTACTTCTGGAGATACTAAGTAAACTCCTGCACTCAATGTTCCCGAACGACCATAGAAGTTACGGTTAAATGTTCGTAAAGAGACACCATCGCTTTTTGGAGATTGTCCCATACCAATACATGGCCCACAAGCACATTCTAAAATACGTGCTCCTGCTTCAATAAATGTAGAAAGAGCTCCTTGTTCAATTAATTTCATCATAACTTGTCTAGATCCTGGTGAAATAACAAGAGATACACTATCTGCTACTTTTTTCCCTTTTAAGATATTAGCCACTTTCATTAAATCTTCATATCCTGAGTTGGTACATGATCCAATCGCTACTTGGTCTACCTTAATATCTTTTAAAGAAGAAATGGATTGCACCGCATCCGGTGAATTTGGACAAGCGGCCATTGGTCGCAAAGTCGATAAATCAATTTCTACCAATCCATCATAACTAGCCCCTTGATCTGCACAAAGAGGTTGATAATCTTGTTGGCGATTTTGACGAATTAGGAATTGTTCTGTTATTTCATCACTTGGAAATACAGAAGTAGTCGCTCCAAGTTCAGCTCCCATATTAGTAATTGTGGCACGTTGGTATACTGTTAAAGATTTTACTCCTTCACCTGTATATTCAAATACTTTTCCTACTCCACCTTTTACTGATAATTGGCGTAATAATTCTAAGATAATATCTTTGGCAGATACACCATGTGATAGTTTTCCTGTTAAACGAACTTCGATCACTTCAGGCATTGTTAATCGATAAGGGATTCCTGCCATTGCTTTGGCTACATCAAGTCCCCCTGCACCAATAGCTAAACATCCAATCGCTGAGCTAGTCGGTGTATGTGAATCGGAACCAATCAAAGTCTTTCCTGGTGTGGCAAATCGTTCCAAATGCACTTGGTGACAAATTCCATTCCCAGGTTTTGAGAAATAAAT
>CADBTK010000206.1 GCA_902797585.1 Erysipelothrix rhusiopathiae | reverse complement strand
GCTATTCAAAATAAAATGAAGGAAATCGAAGCACGTCTTCAAGTCTTTTCCAAGAAAGTATCTTTTCAAAATAGTTCAGTCACTTTAAAAGGATATGGAAAAGAAAATGCGGTGGTATTAAATGATAGCCAACAAGTATTTTCTTATTACAATTTAGCTACGTCTATTCCTAAAGGCTTGCATGTAGAAAAAGATAAAAATAAGCTAACTATTTGGGCTGATCAGGGTTATCAACAAGCAATGAGTTTAAAATTTGATGCACTATATGGGTCGCAAGGAGTCAATAATGCATTGACTGTTTATACGGTGAATACCTCACAAACACTAGCAACTTTTGGTCGTATCAGTGCGCCGAGCATGAATGTAAATGTTACTATTGATATCCATGCTTCGAAAGGAAATCTTGTGATCACGAAAAGTGCGCCTCAATTAGTTGATGTAAAAATGAATGAAAGTGAAGAAGTGGATCAATTTATATATGAAGAAAGAGGGCTAGTCAATGCAGAATTTGATTTAACGGCCAAAGAAGATATCATTGATCCAGTTAGTCAAAAAGTAGTTGTGAATAAAGGAGACTTGGTTGCTCATTTAGTAACGGATGAAAATGGGCAATGTATCGCCTCGGATTTATATTTTGGAACCTATGTTTTAAAAGAAGTAAAAGTGCCCCAAGGATTTGTTCTAAATGACCAAGAACAAACCATTGAAATCAATGATAAACAAACATTTAATAAAGTCATTGAACAACAAGCGCCAGTCTATGATGAGAAACAAAATGTAGATTTTCATATTATTAAACTAAGTTCTACGGATAAAAAACCGATTGAAGGAGCTGTATTTGAACTAGTTTCCAATGAAAGTATTGTGGATGCACAAGGCAATGTGTTAATAACACAAGGGCAAAAGATAAAAACATTGACTTCGGATAAAAAAGGGAATATTCAAACCGATTTAGATTTACCTATTAGCTCTTACTCTTTACAAGAAGTAAAAGCACCTAGCGGTCATCAATTATTGGAACAACCACTTCTTATTGATGCCAAGACAATCACAGAAAAAGAGAATGCTTATTTATTTGAACAAGAAATTGAGAATACTTTTATTCCACTTTCTTTAAAAGTAGAAAAAGTAGATAAAGAAAATCATAAACCAATCGATAAAGAAGTAGAAATTGGTTTATATGCTGATAAAGAAACAAAGAAATTGATTCAATCACAAAAAGGGAAAAAAGAAGTCATCTTTAAAGATTTACAAGCTGGTACGTATTATGTCAAAGAAATAAAAGCACCAGAAGGGTATGTATTATCGAATCAAGTGCATGCCATTCAAATAACACGAAATGGTCAAGTTTATATCGATGGAGATAAAAGTGAAAAATCTTTATTAAAATTAGAGAATGAAAAAGAAAAAACCATTGTACCTATCATTACACCAACTATCTTTACAGGTACTCAAAGAGGGACAACAGGATTTCTTTTAGGAGTAGTCTCTGCCTTTGTAGGAATGATTGCCTTAATAATTCAAAAGAAGAAAAAATAAAAAATCCTCTGATTTACTCAGAGGATTCTTCTTTAGCAAAACGCATTAATACTTTATAAGTATCTGGGCGAGAAGCATATTCCAAAGCTTCTTTGGCTTGGTTGAAGTCATAAACCTTATCGATCAATGGACGTACATTAATAATCCCTTTAGAAATACAATCAATGGATTGAGCAAAACTTTTTACTGTTCCATTTTGTGTTCCTGTTACTGTAATTTCTTGGGAATGAAGTCTTCCGGCATTAACAGGAATGGGTTCATTTGGATGAATGGAAGAAAACATATTACATAATCCATTTTTTGCGGTCATTTCAATTGCTTGTGATGCGACTGCTGGAATGGCAGTAGTATTAAATACAACATTAGCCCCGCGTCCATTGGTTAACTCTTTGACTTGTTGGACAGGATCACTATCCATTGGATTGATTGCCACATCGGCTCCTAGTTCTAATCCAAACGCACGTCTTTTTTCGTCTGTTTCGCTTAAGATGACACGAGCCCCTTGTTTTTTGGCACATAGTACGTGAAGCATACCCATGGCACCACCACCAATAACGACGACATCGTCTCCCATTTCTATATTTGCCTTATCAATACTATTCAATACACAAGCTAATGGTTCAGTTAGTGATAATTCTTCCTCGTTAGCATCTTCTGGACAAGGGTATAGATAACGAGCATCCATAGCAACGTATTGGCTAAATCCTTTGAATCCGGAGATTCCACCTTCGTTATAATACAAAGGGCCATTTGTGGAATTGTCACAGATATTGGCATGTCCATGTTTACAAGAATCACAATATCCACAATCTTCTAATACAAAGGCAATAACTTTTTGTCCGATTTTGAAATGTTGAGGATTGACGTTTTTTCCTACTTTTTCAATAACGGCACTATATTCGTGTCCCCCGATTCGAGGATAGGTCCATTTCACGCCGCCTTTATAATCTCGTACATCATTGACACAAATGGCGGCTACTTGAACCTTTAATAGACATTGGTCATCTCCAATTTCAGGAATAGGTAAATCTTGAATGGATACATCTTGTGGTTGGTTTAATACAATTGCTTTCATGGCTTCCTCCTATTTTTTATATTTTTGATCTCGATATTCTTTCTGTTCGATGAAACAATCGAGATTTTTCAAATATGGAATAAATGCATCTCCATCTCGTTTATTCAAAGAGATAACAAATTGAAATCCCCCGACATGAAAGATACATTCATGTTGAATGGCTGACTTCTTTTCTGTTACAACGTCTAACTTTTCGTATGGATAGGCAATCACTCGACGAATGTTGAAAAGTTTATGCACAATCAATAATCGATGATCGGTTAAAACAACAACGGCCGGGAAGTGTTCTTTTAATGTACGAACATTTGCGGTAACAGCTGCCTGTATATTTTCTTTTTTATCAATCAAACTTTGTGCGTATTCAACACTAGAACGATTGGTAAGACCAGGACCGTGTCCGGTTGTCTTTTTTATAGCTTCAGATACTGTCATTTTTTTCTCCTAATTCACATCCGAAAATGCATCTTTTATTTTTTCCATAAAGGTTTCGTAATTTGGATTTTCTAACAATTGTTTAACAAACTTACGGTCGGAAAAAACGTTGGATAAGTAGTTCCATAAATGAAAGGCATTGTAGTTGTTCTTACCAATTCCAATTAAAAGAATCAATTGAACTTTATTGTTGTCTTTATCCCAAGAGATAGGTGATTTGCTGATGCAAACACCGACAAAGGTATCACTTGATACAGCAACGATTGGATGCGGAGCGGCAAATCCATTTCCAAAATAAGTGCTTCGCATATTTTCTCGTTCCATAACTGAATCATATAATCCATCTATGTTGTAGTATTGGCTGACTTTGTCACATAG
>CADBTK010000205.1 GCA_902797585.1 Erysipelothrix rhusiopathiae | reverse complement strand
GGACACTTAAACTTATTGAAACGTGCCAAAGAATTAGGAGACTACTTAATTGTTGCGGTAAGTACCGATGAGTTTAACTGGAATGAAAAACAAAAGAAATGCCAAATCAAAGATGTGGATCGTATGGCGATTGTTGAAGCGATCAAATATGTAGATAAAGTCATTCCAGAAGACAACTGGGAACAAAAGAAAACCGATGTCGAAAAATACAATGTAGATGTATTTGTGATGGGAGATGACTGGAAGGGAAAATTTGATTTCCTAAAAGAACAAGGAGTAGAAGTTGTTTACTTACCTCGTACCGAAGGAATCTCTTCTACCCAATTAAAAGAAGAAATGGCTAAAAAATAATATGAAAAAGATTAGTGTAGTAATTCCTTATCACAGTTATCCACACTATTTAAAGGAATGTCTTACTTCTTTAAAAGTCAGTGCGTTTCAAGATTTTGAAACGCTTTTAGTCGTGGATGGGGATAGTCAAGGAGCGCCAGATTTTGTGCAAGACTATGATGTGACTGTTATTTCATGTACAAAAAAAGGAGTGGCGGCATGTCGTAATGAAGGAATCAAACATGCGCAAGGAGAATATATTTACTTTTTAGATGCGGATGACTATGTACTAGAACATACCTTGGGTGATTTGGCTCAACAAATGAATGGACAAGACTTAGTTTTTGGAGTCGTTCGTCATACTTGGAATAACAAGGCAAACTTCTTAGATAAACAAGCCAAAAAAGAAATTGATGAAGAAGAATTGGAAGAAAAAGAACAATTGCGTCAAGATAAGTTGGAAAACTATTTGGATACTGTCCCTAATAATATTTCTCAAGATCAAGCCATTGCGATTTATTATTTGTTGAGAGGACGAAAAGGGATTAAAAATATTACCGCTTTATCCATTGCATACAAACGAAGTTTTATTCAAGCATATGATTTCCACTTTAATGAAGACTTCCGTTACTTTTCTGACATGACTTTTTTGTGTCCAATCTTAGAAAAAGTACAAAGTGCCACTCGTGTGGAAACGGCTGAATATGTAAAGAGAAAACACAACGATCCAATTAATTGTCCAGCGTTGGATCAAGAAGATGATGACGATCGTTTTGATATGCGTTGTCGAGCTGTAGCTCATACACGAACTCTTATTGATCCACAAGGATGGGTACGTAATTTCTTGGATCGCAAATTATTATATTATTTCAATCATACGATGGTGAAAAAATTGCGTCGTAGTAAAGATGATATTTGGCGCAAACAACATTTCTATACCATCATTCCTTATATTGAAGATTGTGTACCAGAAGCCTTAGACTCTTTAAACCACAGACAAACCAAAGCTGTTACTGCACTTATCAATGGGGATTTAAAAGGGGTACAACGTCAAACGCGTTGGATTTTGGGTCGTAAAAAGTTAAAGAGCATGTTCAAAAATAAGAATACGGCTTATAAACTAGCGTACTATCACCGTTATTTAAAACAACCGATTAATGATAAAGTCATCTTATTCGAAAGTTTTATGGCGAAGAATTATTCGGACTCACCAAAATATATTTATGAATATATTGCACAAAACTATCCGGAATATACATGTGTTTGGGCTATCAACAATGGCTCCAAAGTGCCATATGGAGCTAAATGTATCAAACGTTTTTCTTTTAGTTATGCCTACTATTTGGCAACCGCTAAATATTTAGTTTTTAATGTGCGTACACCTTTATGGTATCGCAAAAGAGAAGGCCAAGTCTTTTTAGAAACGTGGCATGGAACGCCATTAAAACGTTTGGTTTTTGACCAAGAAGAAGTCACAAGTGCTTCCCCAAAATACAAACAACAATTCTTTAAACAAAGAGCGGATTGGGATTATCTAATCAGTGCCAACCCTTTTTCTACCAAAACATTTAGAAGTTGTTTCATGTATGAAGGAGACATGATGGAATATGGATATCCTAGAAATGATATCTTATATGCTCCAGATAAAGAGCAACGAGCCATTCAAATTCGTCATCAATTGAATATTCCTACCGATAAGAAAACAATCTTATATGCCCCAACATGGCGGGATGATCAAATTATTGAAAAAGGGAAATATAGTTTTAAATTGGATTTAGATTTGGATTTAATGAAAGAAAGATTGGGCGATGAGTATGTGGTACTACTTCGTACGCACCACTATGTAGCCGAAGCGATTGATGTATCACACTTAGAAGGCTTTGTATACAATGTCTGTGATTATGATGATATTAGTGAATTGTATTTAATATCCGATATTTGTATTACAGATTATAGTTCGGTTTTCTTTGATTATGCCAACTTAAAACGACCGATTTTATTCTATGTATATGACTTTGATAAATATAAAGACCAACTTCGTGGTTTCTATATTGATATGAATAGCGAAGTGCCAGGGCCATTGTTATATACAAGTGAAGAAGTAATACAAAGTATTGAAAATATTGACCAAGTTAGTGAAACATACAAAGAGCGTTATGAACAATTCTATAACCGCTTCTGTTGTTATGACGATGGAAGTGCCAGTGAAAACGTGGCCAAAGAATTGTTAGAAAAGGAGTAATATGTCTGTTCGTACCTTCCAACAAAACACCATACGACACATCAAACGAATGTTAATTCGTATTTTTAAGGTGGTCTATAAAGTGATGTTGAAGGTAGTAAAAACGGATGATAAGACCGTTGTCTTTATTTCTTTTCATGGAAGGGGTTATACTTGTAACCCGAAATATATTCACCAACAAATGTGTAAAGATCCTCGTTTTGATGACTATACTTTTGTATGGGCATTAAAGAAACCAGGTGCTATCCACATTGAACATGCCAAACAAATTCGTTATAACACTTTATCGTATTTTTATACGATGTGTAAGGCAAAATATTGGGTGGTCAATTGTAAGTTACCTTACTACATTGTGAAAAAAGATGACCAAGTGTATTTACAAACGTGGCATGGAACGCCATTAAAACGCTTGGCTCACGATATTGTGGAAGTAGAGGGGCAAACATTTTAT
>CADBTK010000204.1 GCA_902797585.1 Erysipelothrix rhusiopathiae | reverse complement strand
CTTGATAATAAGTATTGCTGGCGATATGAATGATTTGTTCCATTGTACTTTCATCTGGGCATTTAATATCTTGATATGTCGAGATTAAGCGTTGGATTTCTTTGGTTAAGAATTCAATGTCACTTAATCGTTCATCAAAGTTTTTGATTTCGACATTGTTATTAACGATGTGAGAGTAGTCATCGGTTTTTGCGCGAATTTTTTGTACATCAGTGTGAATGATTAATGGATTAATTTGAATATAATCCACATTGTAATCTTTTAAATCAAAGCTTGTTACATAGAAATCGATGGAATCATCGGTTCCAATATCATTTGTCCCAAAGGTTTGTAAGTTAACAGAATTACCTAATTCTTTGGCTAATTTTGTCATCATGAGTCGAGCGACTCCGAATCCACTGGCACAAACAACTCCGATATTAACTTTTCTGACGGTTGTTAAGCGATCTTTCAATCGTTCTTCAGCCGTTCCAAAGTGCATCGCAAGATAAGCAACTTCTTCATCGCTGACTTCGAATCCGAAGTGTTCGGCAATCACATTGGCAGCTAAGCGTGATTTATAGAATGTTTCTGGATATTCTGATTTCACTTGTGCCAATAAAGGGTTAAAGATGTTCATTTTATTCTTTAAACGGATGATGACAGGTTGTAGATGAATCATCAATCCTCGAACAAAGATGCCATCTTGTTTAAGTGCTGATTTTAAGGAAGGGTCATAAGCATCAATCATCGCATCTATCAAATCCAATAATTCATCTTCATCTTGATTGATATGAGATTTAGAATCTAAGGATTCGGAATAATTGATTTTTGAGCCTTCAATATGCAACAACAAATAAGAAATTTCAGATTTAGGCATGGTGATATTAAATTCTTTTTCAATGGCTTGTTTGATGTCCATTGCTAAAGAATATCCTTCATAACTTTCCCAATCTTCTAAAGGCATTTCTGAATCAATGATGCCACCTTTTTCAATTCTGGCAACCGCAATAGCGATATGTAGAACTAACGCTAGATAGGCATGATCGGTAAATTGTTCGAACTTTGGATCGTTAAGCTCGTTTAATACATCTTGTACACGAGCAATATGATCGAAGTTTATCAATCCTAATATGCTTTGGTCAGTGGAATCAAAAATAGCTTGGCTTAAGGCTTCATTGATATTACGATCTCTAAAATATTCATCTGTATTTTCATTAATAAATCGTTGCATCGCTTCGCGATAATCCGATTCACTACCTTTTAGTGTCACCCCATATCCAGGTCGTTTAACAATGGTTAAGTGGTTTTTGTCCAACCAAGGTTGTAACGCTTCTAAATCCTTGGCAATGGTGGATTCGCTAACTCCCAAACGTTGAGAGAAGGTATAAATTTTTTTCGGTGAACGGTCGCGAAATAATTCCAATAATAATACTTTCCTTCTTTGGTCAATATCACTGGCATCAACTTCATCTAGTCCAGATAGATCTCGAATTAGATTATCCTTGACTTCGATGGATCCTTTTAAGGAAATCCCGACACCTTTTTCTCGGACGATAGCACAGTGATAAGATTTCAAATAGAAATTCACTGCATCCAATTCACGTTGAATGGTTCGCTCACTAACACCAATGGAATTGGCTAAGTCAGAAAGCTTTGAGGGAATCTCTTTTTGCAAAAGAAGAAGGAGAATTCGCTTCTGACGTGGTGTAATGTTCATGCTCATTCTCCTTTCTTTATATTTATTTCTTTAAACTTTCAACTAATGTGTCGTATTCAGGGGCACCCATGAAGTTTGTGATAGTGATGATTTTAGCGTTCGGTGCGCTTTTGCGAGCACGTTCGCTTAAATCTTTGTGACAAACTACAACTTGTGCATCCGCTGGAACTTCTGAAACTGAAGCGTGAGTCACTTTAATGTCAGTGAATCCTGCGTTTTCAATTTTCTTTTGAAGTACACTAGCACCCATAGCACTTGATCCCATACCAGCATCACAAGCGAATACAATGTTTTTAACTGCGCTCATGTCTACATCAGCAGCTGCAACAGCTTCTTCTGGTTTGTTTTTCAAGTCTTTCATTTGTGCAGTAGCTTCTTCTAAGTCTCCTTTAGTGTTAGACATACGAACGATTGGACTAGCAACTAAGAAAGATACAGCAGCAGCTAACAATACACCAACGATAACAGGAATGAAAGATCCTTGAGGTGCCATTGCCAAGAAGGCAAAGATACTACCAGGACTTGCAGCCCCAACTAAACCAACATTGAACATTGTGTAGAAAATTAAGGCAGTAACACTACCAGCGATAGTGGCCAACAATAACAATGGGTTCATCAAGATGTATGGGAAGTATATTTCGTGAATACCACCGAAGAAGTGGATAATGATTGCACCAGGTGCAGAGTCACGAGTAGTTTTGTCTTTAGAGAACAACCAGTAAGCTAATAATACCCCTAAACCAGGTCCTGGGTTTGCTTCAATCATGAAGAAGATTGATTTACCAGTTTCCATAACTTGTTCAGCTCCTAATGGAGTGAAGATACCGTGGTTAATAGCGTTGTTCAAGAACAATACTTTTGCAGGTTCAACGAAGATTGCTACTAATGGCAACAATCCAGCTTTAACCAATACATCAACACCAGCTGTTAATACAGATAGTACAGCAGCCATGAATGGTCCAATTAAGTAGAATCCAGCAATTGCTAAGATCATACCGATGATTCCGACAGAGAAGTTGTTAACCAACATTTCGAAACCAGGTTTAATTTTTCCATCAACAGCTTTGTCGAATTGTTTGATTACCCATCCACCTAATGGACCAGCAACCATAGCACCCATTAACATTGGGTAATCTGGGGCACCGCAGATAACACCGATAGCCATAATAGCACCAGTAACAGCTCCACGTTGTCCTCCTACCATTTTACCACCTTGGTAAGCGATAAGTAATGGTAATACGTAAGTTAGGAATGGACCAACCATACCACTTAGTTCTTTGTTTGGAAGCCAACCAGTGTCAATAAATAACGCTGTAATTAACCCCCAAGCGATGAACGCTCCGATGTTTGGCATAACCATACCAGACAAGAAACGTCCAAAGGATTGAATTTTTTCTCTCATAATTTCCTCCTTATTTCCGACAGAGATTTGCCGCTTCTACCCATAGTTTATATGCTTTCCTATTGTTATATCAATGCTTAAAAAAACATTTTTGTCATGACAAAGACTGGAAATCGGTTTGAAATGTAATGGAAAGTCAATAGCAAAGTATTGTATAATAGTTAACATCATGGAGATAGAAGTACAATAGAGCGCCAGGACTGCTATAGGCAGTTGACGAGGACTGGGTTTATCGAAATTTTCGGCGGATGGCCCAGAGGTTGATACAACCTTTACCGATGGACAAAAACAGTTTGCGAGAACTGAACAAATCCATCTTGTATCCTCCATGAAATAAAAGGAGGAATAGTTTATGTGTGGAATTACAGGTTTCACAGGGCATGCGGATGCATTGCCGGTTTTATTGAGCGGTTTGAAAAGCTTAGAATACCGCGGGTATGACTCTGCAGGGGTTACATTGGTTGACCAAGAAGGGTTATATACAAAAAAAGAAAAAGGACGTTTGTCTGAATTGAAAGGATTATTAGATCCTTCTTTGCACCAACAAACAGGAATTGGACATACACGTTGGGCAACACATGGGGTACCGAGTCAATTAAACTCACACCCTCATACAAATAGCAGCGATACGATTTCAATTGTTCATAATGGAATTATTGAAAACTATGAAAGTATTAAAGCAGGATTAATTGAACAAGGTGTTCAATTTCAATCACAAACAGATAGTGAAGTAATTGTTCATTTAATTGATCACTATTACCAAGGAGACTTAAAAGAAGCCGTTGTTAAAACGTTGCGTTATCTAGAAGGGTCTTATTCCATTTGTGTTGTATCAACAGAACATCCAGATGAAATAATTGTTGCCAAACACCAAAGTCCAATGATTATTGGAAAAGGAAATGATGGTTCCTATTGTGCCAGTGATATTCCAGCAATCTTAGAATATACAAAAGATGTTGTTATTTTAGAAGATGGACAAATGGCTCGTTTGACAAAAGAAAGCATCGAAGTGTTTGACTTTGATGGAAATCCAATGCCAGTAGAAGTGACACATATTCCATATGATGTAGAAGCAGCACAAAAAGGTGGATTTGATACATATATGTTGAAAGAAATCCACGAACAACCAAATGCCATTATGGAAACATTGCGTGGACGTTTGGATGACGATGTAGAAATTCATATCTTTGATGAGATGGATGTAGATAAATTTGACCGTATTTACTTCTTATCTTGTGGTACAGCCTATAACGCATGTTTATATGCGCAAGCTTTACTTCAAATGGATTGTGATTTACCAATCTTTACGATTGCGGCCAGTGAATATCGTTATGGTCACTACGCAACCAATGAAAAATCATTGTGTATCTTTGTAACTCAATCGGGAGAAACAGCCGATACTTTAGCTGCTTTACAATTAGCAAAAGAAAAAGGGGCTACTTGTTTAGCTGTTACTAATGTATTGGGTTCTTCTATTAGCCGAAAAGCAGATGATACTTTATACACTTGTGCAGGACCTGAAATTGCGGTTGCCTCTACTAAAGCGTATACAACCCAATTGGTATTAATGACATTGATGGTTATTAAATTCTTAGAGAAAAAAGGAATCACTTTAACAGATAAAGAACAAATCTTAGAAGATTTAAAACGTATGCCAGAAGTTATCGACAACATTTTGGATCAAAAAGAAGTGATGAAAGGGTATGCGAAGTTATTAGAAGATAAAAACGATGCCTACTTCATTGGACGTCAATTGGATTATGCTGCTGTAATCGAGGGGGCTTTGAAATTAAAAGAAGTTTCTTATGTGCATGCCGATGCTTATATGGCAGGGGAATTAAAACATGGTCCTATTGCCTTGATTGAAAAAGATACAGTAGTTATTGCGCTTGCCACTCAACCAGAAGTAGCAGCCAAAACAATTTCTAATATTGAAGAAACGATTGCCCGTGGAGCACAAGTTGTCTTAATTACAACGAAAGACCAACAAGCATCTTCATTCAAACACGTTATTCGTATGGAAGATGTACACCCAATGTTATCTTGTATTCCGGTAACGGTTTATTTACAATTGTTAGCTTACTACACAGCTGAAATCAAAGGTTGTGATGTAGATAAACCGCGTAACTTAGCAAAATCAGTTACAGTTGAATAATAAACAAAGCCATGAATCTAGTGTTCATGGCTTTATTCTTTGATTTCTCGAATAATGTAGTCAATGGTTTTATCTAGACCATTGATGGATAAGTATTCTAACAAGTGGACAATGAGCTTGTCGGTTTCTGGATGAATTAAAATTCGCTTTCTTCCATTTAAGTAATAATTTAGCGCTGTCGAATCATTATATTTGTCGCCATGATAAATCATGCTGGCGGCAACTCGGTCACAAAACATTTCAATGACATAGTTGGTAGGCATTTGACATGCATACAAACCATTGGGACCTAAATCAATCCAATATTCCCAATGATGTTTATTTCTCCCTTTATGATGAAGCCAACCTAGAGAATATCCTTTCTCTTCTTTTTCTGCATCAATTGGAGAACGATATCCTTGGAAATACTTAAAACCGGTTTTTAATTCAACCGGTGTGTATTTAGATAGGTCATGAAGTAGACCTTGTTTGTAGAGGTGGCATCGAAAACATAATCGTGTGACCAACGCTTTATGGCGATTAAT
>CADBTK010000203.1 GCA_902797585.1 Erysipelothrix rhusiopathiae | reverse complement strand
ATATCCAATTGACTTCCTTTGGCTCCATATAACCAACGAGCTTGCGATAAATGAATATGTCCTACTATCGAAAGCGTAAACCATTTTTTCTCTTCGAATGTTAAATCTCCTAGAACAAAAGTACGGGTAATATCGGTAGTCCCATCAAAATAATGGGCTCCACTATCCACTAGATACAATCCTTTTTTCTCTAAGGCAATATCACTTTCATCCGTTGCGCTATAGTGCATCATGGCCGCATGCGGCCCATAAGCAGAAATCGTTGTAAAACTATCCTCGATATAGCCCTCTTGTTCTTTTCTAAATGCTTGTAATTGGTCTTGTGCACTACATTCAGTAATCGTTTCTTTTCCTAATGTATGTTTCAACCAATACATAAATCGAACTAAAGCTGTCCCATCTTTAATATGAGCTTGCTTAGTATTTTCTATCTCTATTTCATTTTTAATTGCTTTTAAAGTGATAATAGGACTAATGGCATCAATAATTGTTCCTGGTATAGATTGAACTAAGGCTTGATTAATCGTTTGCCCATCCACTAATACGTTTTCATTCAATCCTTTTACATCTTCATATATATCTTCATATTCACAAATAGTAATCCCCATTTGTTGAAAGAGTTTTTTTGACTGTTCATCCAAACGAGATTGATCAATATATAAATAGACATCGTCCAATCCAATACGGGCATAGGCTAATGCTACAGGAAAGTTTGGAATATCATGAGCACGAAGGTTGAATAACCACGCCACTTCATCCACTTTGGTCACTAAATATTGAGCTGCATCTTTCTCTTTCATCTTTTCTTTAACTAACGCAATCTTTTGTTCAACACTAGCTCCTGCATAGCGTGTATCCAGCATAAACGTTTGACTTTTAGGTAATAGCGGACGATTCGTCCACACTTGAGAAACCAAATCAATATCACTACGAATGTGAATCCCAGCTTGGTTAAATTGTTGTGAATATTCTTTGGATTGTTTCAAAGAAATCACTTTTCCATCATATGCTACAACATCTCCTGCCTCTAATTGATCACAAAGAAATTGAGAAATGGTTGGTGTTTCTTTTAAACCATCTTTCATAAGCGTAATCGATAAAGGTTTTAATTGTTCTTGTGCTTGAATATAATAGCGTCCATCGGTCCAACAAGCTGCCTTGTCTTGAAGAACTACCAATGTTCCAGCACTACCTGTAAAACCAGAAAACGCTTTGCGGGCAGCAAAGTGTTCACATACATATTCAGTATCATGAGGATCACTGGTTGGAATAATCACAGCAGAAATCCTATTATCTTTCATACAGCTTTGTAATTCTTTTAACATAATAAATCTCCATATACTACAGGTAATAAACCATATTTACCAAATAAACAAATCCTAAACTATTGGCAACCAATAATAGACAAACCAAAATGATTTTAAACCATAAGAATCCTATTTTCGTTGCCTTATAATGATTTTCTAATCGCATATATTTAAATTGCGCCCAAACCACATAGAAAGCTGCCAAATAACAAGCCATTTGATTTAATAATAGAATCGGTTCATAACGAGTCACCCAATAGGCAAAATAATAGATATTTCCCTCTTGTACATCTTTTAAAAATTGAGTTAAAGGATCTAATCCATTCAATCTTACAAGAATAGTTGCGGATAAATGCGCAACTACACTCATTAGTACTATCGCAATCACAATAGACAAACGAGTCGATGCCTTTTCTTTTTCACTAATGCGATACGTTTGCCCCATTAAACAAAGAAAGGCAAACATAAATAATCCACAGAAAATATAGATTCCATAAGGAATAAAAGGCGCAATGATGCTAAATAGAAAAGATAGGAATAAAAAGAAGTTTGTTAAGGTATCAATTCGATCTCTACGCCAATTGGAATAACGAATCCCAAATTTGTTTAAAGAGATGGTAGAAGCCATCCATTGACGAATTGGTTTCGGCATTAGGATAAAAACCAATCCAATCAAACAAACAGAACCTAGTAAAATCCATTGCTCATTCATAACATGTTCCTCTTAGTCCATAAAATGCTCAAACTTAATAAAATACAATTATAAAGAATCCAAACCCATAAAGGGATGGTAAACCAAGGATTTGTATCCCATAAATTCGAATAATGTTGAATGCTTAAATATGCAAAAAAGCTTATCCCAAGAACTATCCAAAAAGTGAATTGTCCTCGATTAGGTTGCATCGCAAAATAAGCCATTAATACTTTTATTAAAATATATGTGCCAATAATTCGCAAAAAAAATCCAAATCCAATTGGTACATCCAATAACATATTCTTTCCTTCCAATATAGGAACTACAACACAATCATAAATATGATGCAATAAAACAATAAAAATCATTTGAATCAAAGGAAAGTCAATCACTTCCCAAAATAGTGAGTCCAATGATTCTTGTTTAATTTGATGTTGTAAATTTTGTTTATATTGATTTTCATCTAATGTTTCATCGTCTTGAAGACAGTCATATATATGTGAACAAAGTTTTAATATCTTCTGCTTAGTTAAATTTGCCATTTTTAATTGAAATATAGACCAACGAAACAAAGGAAGATTCTTACTAGGAATATCACTTTCTTGGATTGGAATACGTTGAAAATACGAATAAACATTCATGGCAACATTGTAAAATAAAAGTCATATAAAGTCTAGAAAGCAAAAAAGACAGTCAATGACTGTCTATGCTAAAGCTTGTTCTAATCGCGAGATAGCTAATTGAATGCGTCGAATTGATTCTTCTTTTCCTAAAATATAAGCTAATTCAATAGCACCTCCTGGAGTAGAAGGTTTTCCAGATAAAGCTGTACGGATTGGCCATAATACTTGACCATTCTTTAATTCCATTTGTCCAGGAATAGCCAACAACAACTCATGAATCGCCTCTTCACTATCCCATTTATCAAATGAAGACAATTGTTTTTCGACTTCTTTTAATACAGGCAATGATGATTCAGGTGAAGACTTTTGACGTTTATGACGGAATAGTTCTAAATCATAGTCTTCATCCATACTTTCAAAGAAATCAATCATTTCTACGATTGCTGCTTCATCAATGACTTCCACACGTGTTTGCACTAAAGCCGCAATACGTTTTAAATCATAATCTTTTGTAATGGCCTTTTCTAAAATTGGAGCAACCATTTCATAGAACCTAGACGCATCCATATTACGGATGTACATTCCATTCATCCAAGTAAGTTTATCAATATCAAAAATCGCTCCATTTTTTGAAATACGTTTGATATCGAAGGCTTCAATTAATTCTTCTAAAGAATAAATCTCTTTTTCTTCTTTAGGCGCCCATCCTAATAAGGCAATATAATTTAGAATTGCTTCTGGTAAATATCCTTTTGCTTGTAAGTCTTGGAAACTAGCATCCCCATTTCGTTTGGATAATTTTTGATGTTCATCTTTCATAACAGGTGGAACATGCACATAAATAGGTCGTTGCCATCCAAAGGCATCATAGATCAAATTGTATTTAGGCGTACTGGATAAATATTCATTCCCTCGTACTACGTGAGAGATTTCCATTTGATGGTCATCAATGATATTGGCAAAGTTATAAGTTGGAAATCCATCTGATTTTAATAAGATTTGTTCATCCAATTCATCTTTTTGTACTTCAATATGACCATATACTTCATCATCAAAACTAGTAACTCCTTCTGGATCAATGGTTTGACGAATCACATATGGATCTCCACGATCTAAACGTTTTTGAATTTCTTCTTTTGTTAAATTGTGACAAGGGTCATTGTATCCAAAGCCACCTTCCCCTTTTTGTGCTTCAATTTCTTCAGGTGTACAGAAACAATAATGTGCTCCCCCTTTTTCAACTAAGTCAAGCGCATATTGTTTATACATCGGTAAACGTTCACTTTGAATATACGGACCAAAATCTCCTCCGATATCAGGTCCTTCGTCCCAATTTAATCCAACAGATTTCAATGTATCATAAATAATATCTGTGGCCCCTTCTACTTGACGTTCTTGGTCAGTATCTTCAATACGTAAAATGAAGTCTCCATTTTCATGTTTTGTAATTAAATATTCAAATAAAGCTGTACGTAAGTTTCCAATGTGCATATAACCAGTTGGACTTGGCGCAAAGCGTGTACGTGTTTTTTTCATATTAAAAATCTCCTTGAAATATCCTTTATATCATATCCTATGCGTAAAACTATTGTCAAAAACAATCAATCATAATAGAATAAGAACACTCATTGGGGTATCGCCAAGCGGTAAGGCAGCAGACTCTGAATCTGCCATTTCCCTGGTTCGAATCCAGGTACCCCAGCCATCGAAACAAAACCGGCAAATACTTTCTGCCGGTTTTTCTTATTTTTTAATTTTAAATGAACTTTTTAATGAAGCTATGCGGTTAAATACGAAGTGATCTTCTGTTGAATCTTTTTTATCGATACAATAATAACCATTTCGTACAAATTGGAAACTATCTCCAGCTTGATAATTCTCAATGCTAGGTTCTACATAACAATTTTCCATTACCGTCAATGAATTTGGATTTAAGTTTACACTTCCATCTTCATTGTATACACCTTTTTCTTCATCAACTAAGTTTTCATATAAACGTGCTGTCACTTTTTTAGAATGGTTGGCACTGACCCAATGAATAGTCCCTTTTACTTTACGAGCATTGAATCCAGATCCACTTTTTGTTTCCGGATCATAAGTACAATGAACCACTGTTACATTTCCATTTTCATCCGTTTCATAATCAGTACATTTTACAAAGTAAGCATTCATCAAACGAACTTCATTCCCTGGGAATAAACGGAAATACTTCTTTGGAGGCTCAATCATAAAGTCTTCTCGTTCAATGTATAATTCTCTTTCAAATGGGATTTCTTTTGAACCCAATTGTTCATTTTCTACATTCAATGAGGCTTCCAACATTTCCACTTGTCCTTCTGGATAATTATCGATCACAAGTTTAATTGGATCTAACACAGCCATCAATCGAGGTGCTTTTGGTTTTAAGTCTTCACGAATAAAGTGTTCCAACATGGCATAATCAACACTGGAATTGCTTTTAGAAACTCCTACTTCTTCCATGAAACGTTTTAAAGATTCAGGTGTAAATCCACGACGACGCAAAGCTGCGATGGTCACAAGACGTGGGTCATCCCATCCATCTACAATACCTTCATCTACTAATTTCTTAATGTATCTTTTCCCTGTAATTACATTGGTTAAATACATTTTCGCAAACTCAATTTGTTTTGGTGGATTTGGATATTCTAATTCTTGTACTACCCAATCGTATAAAGGACGGTGATCTTCAAATTCCAAAGTACAAATCGAGTGAGTAATTCCTTCAATCGCATCTTCAATTGGATGAGCAAAATCATACATTGGATAAATGCACCATTTATCTCCTGTATTATGGTGCGCCATATGAGCCACACGATAAATAACAGGATCACGCATATTCATATTTGGACTTGCCATATCAATTTTGGCACGCAATACTTTTGAACCATCTTCGAATTCCCCATTTTTCATTCTTTCAAATAAATCAAGGTTTTCTTCAATAGAACGATTACGATAAGGACTTTCTTTTCCTGGTTCTGTTAAAGTTCCACGATATTCACGAATTTGTTCTGCACTTAAATCGTCGACATATGCTTTCCCTTTTTTGATCAATTTAATGGCACCTTCGTACATTTGATCAAAATAGTTGGAGGCAAATTTAACTTCTCCTACATATTTTGCTTGTAACCATTCCACATCTTTCACAATGGAATTTACATATTCCATGTCTTCTTTTAATGGGTTGGTATCATCAAATCGCAAATGGAAGTCTCCATTATATTCTTGTGCTAATCCATAGTTTAAAAGAATACTTTTAGCATGCCCTACGTGTAAATAACCATTTGGTTCTGGTGGAAAACGTGTGGCAATTTTTGTATATGTTCCTTCTTCAAGATCTTTATCAATGATTCGCTCAATAAAGTTCTTACTGATTGGTTGTTTTTCCATTACAGTCACCTCTGTTCACTTTCAACATTTTATCATAGAGAACACAAAAAAAGAACACGTGAAGTGTTCTTATTGTGCTAATGCTTCAAGTTTTTCTACGATTTGTTCAATCTGTTCCAATGTCAACATTTTAATTCCACTGGCACAAATGTGTCCTCCCCCATTGTATTGTTGGGCCACTTGGCGAATATCCAAGCGTTTAGATCGTAAAGAAGCGTTATAAATGCCTGGTTCTCTTTCTGTAAAAAGAGCCCATGTTTTTATTTCTCTAATACCAGAAAGAGCATATACTTTTTCTTTTGCTTGTGGGAATGTAATGTCTTTATAGTCTTCCATTGTCATAATGGAATATAAGACATTTCCCTTTCGAATGGATTTTTCACGCACTTTATTCTCATATAAATAATCTGAATAATTGCTTCCAAAATTCAATGATTCCACTTCTACTACATCAACACCAAATTGAAATAAGTATCCAGCGGCTTCAAAAGATTGTGGACGCGTATTACTAGTGGTAAAGCGAATATTGTCGCTAATCAAACCACTATACAATAATTGCGCAGCTTTTTGAGGCAATTTCACTTGGTTTTCTTTTGCTGCTAAAGCTAAGATTTCACAAGTAGCAGAGGCTTCTTGATCAATGTATTCCCAATCGCAGAATTCATCAATTGGTACGTGATGATCAATACGAATGGAATACTTAGCCAAAGACAAGCGATCATCATCCACTCTATTGGCCATTGAAGTATCTAGAACAATGGCTAAAGATTTTTTAATGATGTCATCACTTACTTGATCTAATTCTTTGGCTAATTCTGGTGCAATTGCACCAACACTTCCAAGAGCATATACATCTTTGTTAGGATATATTCCTTTTATCCATTCTTTTAATCCCAATTGAGATCCAATGGCATCCATATCTGGTAAAACATGGCGAAATAAAACAATCGAATCAAATTCTTCTATTTTTTCAAATAAGTGATTAAGCATTTAATAATTCCTTGTAGGCATCACGAGCAATGACGATTTCTTCGTCTGTTGGTATTAACCAAACTTGTACTTTCGAATCATCGCTACTTAATAAAGTTTCTTCTCCACGGATTCCATCGTTTTTCTCTGCTGGTACATCAATACCATAGAATTTCAATCCGTCACAAATCCATTGACGCATTTGGCTATCGTTTTCTCCAATACCTCCAGAGAATACAATGGCATCAGCTCCTTGCATCAAACCAAAGTAACTACTTACGATTTCAACAATACGACGTACATATACATTTTGTGTCAAGATAGCTCTTTCATTTCCT
>CADBTK010000202.1 GCA_902797585.1 Erysipelothrix rhusiopathiae | reverse complement strand
GATACTATATGATCACTTAAACGGACATTGTCACTTGATAATTCTTTTTGATAATAATCTGAGCAATAATAATATAGAAGCGTTTTTATTAATGGATAAATACCCGTTCCATCCGTCAAGGCATGATAAACATCCAAATGAATCTTATTTTTCCACCAAGACACATTTAATAAATGCTCATTTACCTCATTTGAACCTAATGTGATTGGACCATCTCCATGAATAACTATATGTTCTTTTGTGTTTTGTTCAAATACAACCGCATCTTTTTCTCTAACTATTTTCATACTAAAGTAAGGATAGCGTCGCATCGTTAAATCTACTGCTTTCTGAAGGATATCTTGATCAATCATATCTTTCATCTTACAAGTCACACGAAATGTATGTGGATTATCCACAGTTGTTTCATATATGGTTCGTAATTGCGCATACAATGAGTATTTCATACTTATCCTCGCTATAACTCTTAGTAAAATAATTTGTCAACCTTCATTTTGATTGTTTAAAAGACATACCGCTTCCACATGAATGGTTTGCGGGAATAAATCAACGGGTTGGATCCATTGCACTTGATATCCTTTTTCTTCAAAATGTTTTACGTCTCTTTTTAATGTAACAGGATTACAAGATACATAAACAATATTCTTTGCGTTCAACGATGACATATCTTCAATCCCTTGCAATGTACACCCTTTTCTGGGTGGATCAACAATCAAAACATCTACTTTTTGTTTTTCCCTAACCATTTGAGCAGCAAATTCTGTTGCATCTTTACATTCATAAAAACAGTTTTTGATTCCATTTATTTCACAATTCTTTCTGGCATCTTCCACTGCACTTGGTACTATATCTACCCCAATAACTTCTTTCACTCTATCAGCAATACTCATCCCAATTGTTCCAAGTCCACTATAAAACTCAACAACACGCATCTCTTTATTGGGATGGAATGCATCCGCTGCTACTTGATATAGTTTTTCCATTTGTTGGGTATTAACTTGAAAAAAGGATTGAAAAGATACAAA
Organism: Erysipelothrix rhusiopathiae; assembly: GCA_902797585.1. Lineage (GTDB taxonomy): Bacteria > Bacillota_I > Bacilli_A > Erysipelotrichales > Erysipelotrichaceae > RUG14284. The sequence goes on along the minus strand of CADBTK010000202.1, from coordinate 2,771 downwards.
AACTTCTAAATCCATATATTGCATTTTCAATTCACTTTCTCCATATAAACATTCAAATGTATCCCCTAAGATTACATTATTATTCATATCGTTGTGGTTATAGAAAATACTAACGACATCTGGAATTTCTTTTATAAGTTTTTGTATCAAAGCATCCCATCCATTGTTTTGTTTTCCTATAAATACAATTTGACTTTGTCCTTGTTTTGAAGAACGCACAAAAATATGGCGTAAACCTGCGGCATCTTCTAACGTTAGATTTTTTTGCAGAAATTGATAAATCTCATTGATGGAGGGTGATTGAATACAACATTGACTATTTTGAACAATATCATTGGAATGTTTACGATAAAATCCCATGATAACCTTTCCATCTTTAATTTGCACAGGAAACTGTGCCTTATTTCTGTAATACCATGGTTGGTCGGCTGAAATACAATCCAACACTTTATAATCTGAAAAAAGAGTTTCCATATTCTTTTGTTTGAACAGTTGTTGAGAAGTGTATGTTCTATATTGAAGTTGGCACCCTCCACATATTTTTGCGACTTCACATTTTGGATTTACTCTTTGGCTATCTTGTTTAATGATGGATACAACTCTAGCATATGCATATGTCTTCTTCACTTTAGTAATTTGTATTTCTACTTGTTCTAAAGGCATAACATCGGGAATAAAAATAACCATTCCATCTACTTTTGCTACACCATAACCAAGGTTGGTTTCATCTTCTATTGTGACGATCATTTTATCGTTTTTTCTCATATTCTAATTTTATCATATTTCGATTTGACATTATTTTTTGAGTAGATAAAATAGAACATAGCACGCTATTTTTTAAGGAGTGAATGACTATGAACTCAGAATCAACAACCATTCAATCGTACCTGAAATTAATCAATCAAGAAATGATTAAAATGGTACGGTGTTCTATGCAAAAATATGATTTAACTAAGTCACAAATTGATGTTCTAAGAATCCTACGTTTCAGCAATCATCCTTTGTGTCAAAAAGACATCCAAGATTTATTGCATGTCACAAATCCTACAGTGACCGGTTTATTAAATCGTTTGGAATCCAAAGGATTTATACGCCGAGTAAACCATCCTTTTGATCACCGCATCAAAACCATTGAAATGACTGATTTAGCCATGGAGTTTGATCACCATATTCAATCTTGTATTCACCAAGTAGATCAGACAATCACCAAAGGATTAACCAATCAACAGATTCAAACATTAAAAGAAATATTACCAATTATTTTAAAGAATATAGAAGGAGGCGATGAATGTGCTTCAAACACTACTAGCACAAGTAAAGGAATATAAAAAAGCATCTATTCTTGCTCCCCTATGGGTAGCATTAGAAGTTATTTTAGAAGTATTTATTCCATTCCTATTGTCCATTATGATTGACCAAGGAATTAATAAATCCAACATGAATGTTGTCGGGATTACCGCAGCCATCATGTTGATTGCTGCATTTGTATCTTTGTTTGCAGGATATCAAAGTGGAAAATATGCTGCCATTGCATCCAGCGGATTTGCCAGAAACTTACGCGATGCCCAATATAAATCTATTCAAGATTTCTCTTTTAATGAAATCGATCGTTTTTCGACCAGTTCATTAATTACACGGATGACAACCGATGTAACCAATGTCCAAAATGCTTATATGATGGTCATTCGTACTATGGTTAGATCGCCTATGATGTTGTTAGCATCCATGACAATGGTTATCATCGTCAATGCTAAAATTGCCACTTTATTTATCGGAGTCGCTGTTTTCCTAGCTACTGTCTTATTCGTTATCTTTAAAGTTGTACATCCAATCTTTAAAAAGTTATTCAAACAATACGATGCACTAAACGCAAGTGTTCAAGAAAACATTTCCGGAATTCGTGTAGTAAAAGCATTTGTTCGTAAAGACCATGAAACCGAAAAGTTTAACAATGCATCCAATGCTCTTTATCAAACTCAAGTTCGCGCCGAGATGATGATGATTTTGAACATGCCTGCCATGCAATTAAGTGTTTATGCTCTTATCTTATTAATCTCATGGTTTGGGGCACACTTAGTTGTAGGTGGATCTATGACAACAGGAGAGCTAGTCAGTATCTTTTCCTATATTATGAACATCTTAATTTCCTTGATGATGTTATCAATGATTGTAGTTATGGTTGTAATGTCAATTGCCAGTGGTGAAAGAATTGCAGAGGTAATCAACCAAAAGAGTTCTTTAACATCTCCTGAAAATGGATTAACCACTGTCGAAAATGGAGACATTCAATTTGATCATGTTACTTTCAACTACGGAGAAATGGATGAAGATGATCAACACGTACTAACAAATATTAGTTTCCATGTTCCTAGTGGTTCTACTTTAGGAATCTTAGGAGCCACTGGTTCTTCAAAAACAAGTTTAGTCCAATTGATCCCAAGACTTTATGATGTAGTTCAAGGAAGCGTACAAGTAGCCGGTCATGATGTAAGAGAATATGATTTAGAAATCTTACGAGACAATGTAGCGATGGTTCTACAAAAGAATGTTTTATTCTCTGGAACCATTAAAGAAAATATGCGTTGGGGTAATCCTGAGGCGACTGATGAACAAATTATTGAAGCGTGCCAATTAGCACAAGCTAGTGAGTTTATAGAAAAAATGCCAGATAAATATGACACAATGATTACACAGGGTGGAACTAATTTATCAGGTGGACAAAAGCAACGATTATGTATAGCAAGAGCATTGCTAAAAGAGCCAAGAGTATT
>CADBTK010000201.1 GCA_902797585.1 Erysipelothrix rhusiopathiae | reverse complement strand
GAAGTCTTTTTTAATGAAGTATGCGTTTAACTCCTCTTAATTAATGCGAACAATAGTTATTTAGAAATCTATCTAAATAGCTATTGTTTTTTATTATGCGAAGGTTTATATTGTATTTAGAAAGATATCTAAATAGATTAGGAGTTGATATCTATGGTCTTTGCGACTACGTTTAAAGCTTTATCCGATCCAGTGCGTAGAGAAATCTTAGAACTTTTAAAACAAGGTCCTCTATCTGCAGGGGATATTAGTTCACGATTTGATATGACACAAGCTACGATTTCGTATCATTTAAAGATATTGAAACAAGCGGATTTAATATTTGAAACCAAAGATAAAAATTATATTTATTATCAATTAAACACTTCTGTATTAGAGGATATTCTATTGTGGGTATCCTCACTCAAAGGAGATGAGCAACATGATGAAAAAGAATAAAACAACCTTAATCATTACCAGCATTTTAATCCTACTTCCTATGTTGATTGGAATTTTGTTATGGAATCAATTGCCAGAGATAATGGCGACTCACTTTGGAGTAAATGGCCAAGCCGATGGATATTCAAGTAAAACATTGACTGTGTTTGGATTACCATTATTTTTGTTGATATTACAGTGGATTTGTGCCTTTGCCACCAGCCATGATCCGAAACAACAAAATATCAGTCCCAAAGTATTTACCTTTATCTTATGGATTATTCCAGTGATTTCTATTGTAGTCAATTCATTAGTTTATTTGGTGAATTTAGGTAAAGCGATAGATGTATCTTTTGTCGTATTGATTCTATTGGGAATGGTATTTATCTTTACGGGGAATTACTTACCAAAATCACGTCGGAATTATACAGTGGGGATAAAGACACCTTGGACATTAGAGAATGATGTGGTTTGGAATAAAACCAATCGCTTGGGTGGATACTTATTTATGGGAATTGGATTTTTAACCATATTAACAGCTTTTGTACATTGGATTCCAATGGAATTATTTCTAGTGGGTATTATTCTTGCGACTTTTATACCGGTGATTTATTCTTATCTCCTATACAACAAGGAGAACCATTAGATGGGATATGAGATAAAAGAATCCAATATAACAAACCGACAACAGTTTCGATTGTGGTTAGAAGAAAATGGCAATACAGAAAAAGAAGTTTGGTTACAACTGAAAAGAGGGAAACCAACTTCTGAATACGAATTTTGGTATGTGGATGCGGTAGAAGAAGCCTTATGTTTTGGATGGATTGATAGTACCTTGAAACGAAAAGATGGTTTATCCTACCAACGATTTAGTCCGCGTAGTAAAAAGAGTAATTGGACAGAAAAGAATAAAGAAAGAGTTCGTCGTTTGGAAGCCTTAGGCTTAATGACAGAACAAGGAAGAAACGTTTGTCCATCATTAGAGGAGTATGAATTTGATTCAGAATTTATATCCATTTTAAAAAAAGAAAATCTATGGATAAAATTCTTAGAATATCCACCTTTATACCAATGGATTAAAGCATCTACGATTACAGGGTATAAAAAGGATAAAGAGAAATACCAAAAGTCTATGGATCGTTTGATGAATGAAATACAAGAAGGGAAGTTAGTGGGCGATTGGGATGACTACGGTCGTTTAACGAATTATCTAAAGTAGATGTATGTTCAAACATGCATCTTTTTTTTGAACAAACAGTTTGACAAGACTAACTTTATTGTTTATAGTTAGATACAGTTAACTAACTGAGAAAGGAAGAGCTTATGATTCAATTTAAAAAATTAGCAGTACTTGCTGCTACGTTAGCTTTTGTATTAACAGGATGTTCCAATGGTACAAGTTCATCCACCGCAAAAACAAATGCAGAAACCATTACAATCGAACATGCCTTTGGTTCAGTTGAAGTACCTAAAAATCCAGAACGTATTGTAACGATTGCCTGGGAAAACAATGACACTCCTCTAGCTTTAGGTGTTGCGCCAGTGGGAACCAGTGCAGCAAACTATGGAGAAGTAACAGAAAACAATTTACATCCTTGGGCGGATGAAAAATTTAAAGAATTAAATGTAGAACCGAATGTGTTTGACGATACAGATGGTTTAGATTTTGAAGCCATTGCGGATGCCAATCCGGATGTCATTCTAG
>CADBTK010000200.1 GCA_902797585.1 Erysipelothrix rhusiopathiae | reverse complement strand
TTGCAGAACTGTTATGATCTGGCTTTCACCTTTCCAGACTCGCTTTGCACACATCTTTCTGTTTGATCTCTTCTTCAACGGTTTTACTTAGTTTATCAACTATACAATCATAATTCAAGCAAAATGTAAAATTTTTCATTATTGATGAAAGAAATTTACATATCCTTGGATAAAGATAAATAGAATAATCAAAGGAATGGCATACGAACAATATATTTTTACCCAACTAGGAAAGCGTAATCCTTTCCCACTATTAGCTTCTTCTAAAAAAGCATTCCATCCCCAACCTTGTTTCCAAGTGGAGAATAATACATAGACTAGTGTTCCTAACGGTAATAAGTTATTAGATAATACAAAGTCTTCTAAATCTTGAATGGTACTTCCACTTCCCATAGGTTGAATCCCACTCCATACATTGAATCCCAATGCACAAGGTAAAGAAAGTACAAATAGTACAACTATTAAGATTTTAATCGTCTTTTCTAGTGACCATGATGTTAAATCCATTGTCATATCCACAATGTTTTGAAAAACCGCAATAATCGTTGTGAAGGCTGCAAAACTTAAAAACAAAAAGAATAATGTCCCCCAAATGCGTCCCATAGCCATATGCGAGAAAATATTAGGCAAAGATACAAAGATTAGTCCTGGTCCTTGTCCTGCATCCACGCCATAGGCAAAACAAGCAGGGATAACAATCAATCCAGAGATAATAGCTACAAAGGTATCTAATAAAACAACTTGAAGTGCTTCTCCAGTTAGACGTCTTTCTTTATCAATATAACTTCCAAAGATGGCAATAGCTCCAATTCCTAAACTTAAAGTAAAGAAAGCTTGTGCCATTGCTGCAAATACAACTTCCGATATTCCTACTTCTTGAATCTTATTAAAATTAGGAATGAGATAATATTTCAACCCTTCCACAGCTCCTGGTAGTGTAACCGATCGGAATGCTAGAACTAGCATTAATGATAACAAACAAGTCATCATAAACTTCGATACTTTTTCTACTCCATTATTAAATCCTTTAGATAGGGTAAAAAATCCTAATCCTACTACCAAAGCCATATATCCTACATTAATGAATGGACTTTGTAGCATATTGCCAAAAGTTTGATTAACAGATTCTACTGAAGCTCCATCAAAATGTCCACTTAACATCAAATAAAAGTAATACAACATCCACCCACACACAGTGGTATAAAACATCATCAACAATATATTTCCTATATAGGCAATCCATTTCATCCAATGCCAATGACTACCTTTTGGTTCTAATACATCAAAGGATAAAACAGCACTTTTTTGACTGGCACGACCGACCGCATATTCCATAACCATAATAGGTAATCCTAAAATCATTAAAAAGAATAAATAAATTAGTACAAAGGCACCTCCACCATATTGACCGACAATATGTGGAAACCTCCAAACATTTCCCAATCCTATAGCGCAACCAGCGCTCATAAATAAAAAACCTAAACGATTTGAAAAACGATTTCTCATAAAACTCAACTCCTAAAAGAGATACTAACAATTCCAACACCAAAAATCAAAATTTATGATAAAATAAAACGCATATGAAAGGGATGATTAGATGGCTTTAATTTTACCTAAAGATTATGATCCTGTATTAAGTGTTCGTCAAACACAAGACGCAATTAAATATATTCGTGATACTTTCCAACACGAATTAGGAAGTCAATTGAAATTAGCACGTATTAGTGCTCCACTATTTGTAGAAAAGAGTTCAGGGTTAAATGATAACTTGAATGGAAGTGAAATGCCAGTTCACTTCGATATGAAGGATATTCCAAATGAAGATATTGAAGTTGTTCACTCTTTAGCAAAATGGAAACGATATGCCCTTGATCATTATGGTTTCAAAGTTCATCAAGGTCTATATACAAACATGAATGCCATTCGTAAAGATGAAACATTGGATAATATTCATTCTGCCTATGTCGATCAATGGGATTGGGAAAAAATTATCAATAAAGAAGAACGTAACGTCTCTACATTAAAAAGAGAAGTACGTAAAATCTTCAAAGTAATCAAACATATGGAACATGAAGTATGGTACAAATATCCAGATGCAGTTAACCATCTTCCTGATAAGATTCACTTTGTGACTACACAAGAATTATTGGATATGTATCCAAATCTTTCTTCCAAAGAAAGAGAAGATGCGATTTGTAAAAAATTAGGATGCGTATTCGTTATGCAAATAGGAGATAAATTATCCAATGGAGAAAAACATGATGGACGTGCTCCTGACTACGATGACTGGCAGCTCAATGGAGATATCTTATTCTGGTATGAACCTTTACAAAGTGCCTTAGAAATCTCCAGTATGGGAATTCGTGTAGATGAAGATTCCATGGTAGAACAATTAAAAAAAGAAAATGCCTTGGATCGTTTAGAACTTCCTTACCACAAAGCCATTGTCAATAAAGAATTACCTTATACAATCGGTGGTGGAATTGGTCAATCTAGACTTTGTATGTTACTTTTGAAAAAAGCACACATCGGTGAAGTTCAAGCAAGTATTTGGCCAAAAGACATGATCGAAACATGTAAAGAAAATAACATACCATTACTATAACGGATGAGAAAATCATCCGTTTTTTTATACCTACAGAAAAAAAGACAGCGAAGCTTACGCTTCACTGTCATTTTCTGTAATCACTAAATCTGATTCAACAATTTCTTCTTGGCTTACAACTTCTTCTGTTGCGGGCATGTTTTGAGAAACAATCTTATCAAATTTTTCATCACCGTCATGTTGTTTTAATTTTTCTAAACGTTTTTCACGCAACTCAGCTGCTTTTTTCGCAACGATTTCGTTTTGTGGACGGTTTCCTGTACATCCTGTACCTGCAGGAATTAATTTACCAATCATGACATTTTCTTTCATACCATGAAGTTGGTCAATTTTTCCTTTAATAGTCGCATCCGTTAAAACTTTTGTAGTTTCTTGGAAACTTGCGGCAGATAAGAAAGAGTCTGTTTCCACACTTGATTTAGAGATACCCAATAATACTGGTTTAAATTTAGCTGGTGTTTTCCCTGACAATAATGCATCACGGTTAATTTTTGTAATGTTGTTTAGAGACAATTGAACACCAACATTCAAGTCTGTATCTCCACTTTCGATAACGATTACTTTTTTCATCATTTGCGTAATCATAACCTCTAAGTGTTTGTCACTGATTTCAATACCTTGGCTTTGGTATACTTTCTTAACTTCTTTCAAGATGTAATCTTGCACTTCGGCAACACCGGCTACACGCAATAATTCTTTTGGATCTAATGGTCCTTCAGTCAATGCTTCCCCGGCTTCAATTTGCGCTCCTACAGTAACCCATGGACGCAATGTTTGGTTCGCATTAATTTTATGCGATACACTTTCCTTCTCACTAGTAATAATTACTTCTTGACGCATTGTACCTTCAATACGTTCTACAGAAGTAATTTCACCAGAGATAGCGGCAATCACTGCTACCCCTTTAGGACAACGTGCTTCGAATAATTCTTCGACACGAGGCAACCCTTGGGTGATATCCCCTGTACCACTTCCAGCAACCCCACCGGTGTGGAATGTACGCATGGTTAACTGTGTACCTGGTTCCCCAATAGATTGGGCAGCCATAACCCCAATAGCTTCTCCAACTTCAACATCTTGACCTGTCGCCATGTTACGTCCATAACATTTACGACAAATACCATTTGATGATTTACAAGAGAATACAGAGCGGATCATCATACCAGTTACACCAGCATCTACGATTGCTTTGGCAATCTCATCTGTAATATATTCGTCACTAGCAATAATGATTTCCCCTGTTTCAGGGTGTGTCACATCTTCTTTAGAGTAACGTCCTGTAATACGGTCTTGGAAAGACTCGATAATTGTGTTGGTTTTACGGTCAACCAAGTCTTCAACCCAGTACCCTTTATCCGTACCACAATCGTCTTCTTTAATAATTACCCCTTGTGCTACGTCTACTAAACGACGTGTCAAGTAACCTGATTCGGCTGTTTTCAAGGCGGTATCGGTCAACCCTTTACGCACCCCGTGAGTAGAGGTAAAGAACTCACTTACGTTCAACCCTTCACGGAAACATGAGTAAATAGGGACCTCGATGATACTAGAAACAAATTCTCCACCAGCAGATTTCGCATGTCCTGGACGGGCCATTAATCCACGCATACCCGCTAATTGAGTAAAGTTTGATTTGTTCCCACGAGCTCCAGAACGGCTCATCATGTTGATAGGGTTCTTACGAGGTAAGTTTTCCATCAATCTATCGGCAATATCATCTTTTACATTTTCCCACAACTTGTTCAAGTGACGTTCCCATTCTTCCATGGTCAACATACCCTTGCGTTGTAAGTATTTCAATTCTTCCGCTTTTTCACGACCTTCAGCTACGTATTTGTCTTTGTCTGGAGCCACTTCAATGTCACTCAAGGCAACAGTAATACCCGCAATCGTAGAATAACGGAATCCTAAAGATTTAATTTGGTCTAATACTTCTGCAGTTTCATCTGTACTATAACGAGAGAATACTTCAGCAATAACTTTACCTAAGTCTTTTTTCTTAACAGCACTTACAATTGGCAAGGCAGAAATACTAGCTTGAATATCTTGTCCCGGACGAATGAAGAAACGATCCGGTGTTTTTTCAAAGTTTTCCTTTGTAACTTCTTCAATGAATGGGAAGTCACTTGGGAACATACTGTTGAAAATAATTTTTCCTGGTGTAGTTACCAATTAGTCATTAGCATGAATTGGATCAAATGATTCTTTTTTCATACCTGCAACTGGTACAACGATACGAGAGTGTAAATGAATTTGGTGTGCTTTGTAAGCCATAATAACTTCATCTACATCGGCATAAACATGTCCTTCATTTTCAGCGAAGACTTTCCACATCGCTGCTTCATCAGGACAACCTGCTTGTTCGTAACGTTTTGCTTCTTCTAATAATTCTTCTTTTGTTTCTTCCATTGTTAAGTAGAAGTTTCCCATAACCATATCTTGTCCTGGCGTAACGATAGGTTTACCATCTTTAGGCCCAAGAATGTTGTGAGAACCTAACATCATAACTAATGCTTCGGCACGAGCTTCTTCACTCAATGGAACGTGGATTGCCATTTGGTCCCCATCGAAGTCGGCGTTAAATGCCGTACATACCAATGGGTGCAAACGCATCGCACGACCTTCTACCAATTTTGGCAAGAAGGCTTGGATACCTAAACGGTGCAATGTAGGTGCACGGTTCATTAATACTGGGTATCCACTAATAACTTGTTCAACTACATCCCAAATACAGCTGTCTTGTTGATCAATTTTCTTTTCTGCGGCTTTTGGGTTAGCTGCTAATCCTTGGTTCACAATTTCATTAATGATGAATGGTTTAAATAAGTTAATAGCCATTTCACGAGGAATACCACATTGGTACATTTTCAAATCTGGTCCGACCGCAATTACAGAACGACCAGAGAAGTCAACACGTTTCCCTAACAAGTTTTGACGGAAACGTCCTTGTTTTCCTTTTAATGAGTGAGACAAAGATTTCAATGGACGAGAACCAGCACCTGTGATTGCTTTTGAACGACGTCCGTTATCAATTAACGCATCGACTGCTTCTTGCAACATACGTTTTTCGTTTTGAACGATAATGTTTGGTGTTCCTAGTTCTAACAATTTTTTCAAACGGTTGTTACGAGTGATAACACGACGATATAAGTCATTTAAATCACTTGTTGCAAAACGCCCTCCATCCAATTGCAACATTGGTCGCAAGTCAGGTGGAATAACCGGAATATTTGTCAGAATCATATCTTCTGGACGGTTTTCACTTTGACGGAATGAGTTTAGTGTATCCAAACGTTTAATTAGTTTTTTACGTTTTTCTCCAGAAGCGTTTTCTAATGCTTCTTGAATCTCATTGTATTCGGCATCCAAGTCAACTTCTTGTAATAATTGATAAACTGCTTCCGCTCCCGTTTTAGCTTCAAATCCATCGTATCCGTAAATCGCAATGTTATTACGGTAGTCTTCTTCAGAAATAACTTGTTTGTATTGTAAATCTGAATTTTTTGGATCCGTTACGATATAACTTACAAAGTATACAACTTCTTCCAATTGTTTTGGTGTTACATCCAACAATAAAGCCATACGGCTAGGAATCCCACGTAAGTACCAAATGTGAGCAACTGGCGCAGCCAAGTGAATGTGACCCATACGCTCACGTCTTACGTTAGCTTTTGTGATTTCTACTCCACAACGATCACAAACTTTTCCTTTAAAACGAACCTTTTTATATTTCCCACAAGAACATTCCCAGTCCTTAGTAGGACCGAAAATGCGCTCACAGAATAAACCATCACGTTCTGATTTTTGGCTACGATAGTTAATAGTTTCTGGTTTCGTTACTTCACCATGAGACCATTCCAAGATTTTTTCTGGACTGGCTAAGCGAACTTGAATGGATGAAAAATTATTAATGCTCATCGTCTGTCGCCTCCTCACTTACTGAAGGTTGTTCACCTTCCATATCGTTTACTAGTTCATCACTAGCTTGTACTTCTTTTTCGACGCGGCTTACCGGACGATCGGTTTCGATCTCTTCTGCGGTAATATCCACTTCGTTTCCTTCGCTATCCAAACAACGTACATCGATAGCCAAACCTTGTAATTCGTGCATTAATACACGGAAGGATTCAGGAACTCCTGGTTCAGGAATGTCTTTTCCTTTAATAATGGCTTCGTATGTTTTAATACGTCCTTGAATATCATCCGATTTAATTGTCAAGATTTCTTGTAATGTGTGCGCAGCTCCATATGCTTCTAGAGCCCAAACTTCCATTTCTCCGAAACGTTGACCACCATTTTGAGCTTTACCACCCAATGGTTGTTGCGTTACTAATGAGTATGGTCCAGTGGCACGAGCATGTAACTTGTCATCAACCATGTGGGCCAACTTAATCATGTACATAACTCCAACACTGATTCGTTCATCAAACGGTTCCCCAGTCATACCATCGTATAACACTTGTTTTCCGTCATCTGTCATACTTGCTTCTTTCATAACATCAATCAATTCTTGGTTGCTTACTCCATCGAATACTGGTGTAGAGAATTTCACTCCACCCAATTTCTTAGCAGCATATCCTAAATGGATTTCCAAGATTTGTCCGATGTTCATACGTGAAGGTACCCCAAATGGGTTCAAGATAACATCAATTGGTTGTCCATCTGCAGTAAAAGGCATATCTTCTACAGGCAAGATTTTTGAAATAACCCCTTTGTTACCGTGACGTCCGGACATTTTGTCCCCTTCGCTAATTTTACGTTTTTGTGCAATATACACTTTTACACGCATATTTACACCTGGTGGCAATTCCGCTCCATCTTCACGTTTGAATATACGCACAGAATGAACGATACCTGCCCCACCATGTGGAACTTTCAAACTGTTGTCACGAACTTCACGAGATTTTTCTCCGAAGATCGCCAACAATAATTTTTCTTCTGGAGATACTTCACTTTGTCCTTTTGGTGTAATCTTACCAACTAGGATATCTCCTTCTTTTACTTCCGAACCAACAATGATAATTCCATCTTGATCCAATTTACGTACGGCATTTTCCCCTACGTTTGGAATATCTTTGGTAATTTCTTCTGGTCCTAATTTTGTATCACGACAATCAATGTCATATTCTTCAATATGAATGGATGTATATACATCATCACTTACTAAACGTTCAGACATGATGATGGCATCCTCGTAGTTGTATCCATACCAAGTTGAGTATGCGATAACAACGTTTTGTCCTAATGCCAATTCCCCGTTTTCCATACTTGGTCCATCGGCCAATACATCACCTTTTTCTACGGCTTCTCCGCAAGAAACGATTGGTTTTTGGTTAATACAAGTACTTGAGTTACTACGAGCAAATTTACGCAATTGGTATGTACGTTCTTGTCCTTCGTTGTTTGTTACAACAATACGTAAACTGTCAACGTAAGTAACAGTTCCATCTTCTTGAGCAACAATACCAACTCCAGAATCTTTGGCAATCATATATTCCATACCCGTTCCAACAAATGGTGAATGTGGATTCAGCAAAGGTACGGCCTGACGTTGCATGTTGGCACCCATCAAGGCACGAGAGGCATCGTCATTTTCTAGGAATGGTACACAAGCTGTCGCAACCGATACAATCTGTTTAGGGCTGACGTCGGCTAATTCAACATCTTCTCTACGAGCAATGATTGTATCCCCTGCTTTACGCGCGATAACGTGTTCATTGAATAATTTTCCATCACGAACCTCGTTGGCTTGGGCAATAATGTAATCCGCTTCTTCATCCGCAGATAAATACACAGCTTCTTCTTGTACCGTTCCATCTTTATTAACAATACGGTATGGCGTTTGAATAAATCCGTATTCATTAATTTTTGCGTATGTTGTTAAGTTAGAGATCAAACCGATGTTTGGTCCCTCTGGTGTTTCGATTGGACAAATACGACCATAGTGAGATGTGTGGACGTCACGTACTTCAAATCCAGCACGATCACGTGTCAAACCACCAGGTCCCAATGCAGAAATACGACGTTTGTTTGTCAATTCGGCTAATGGGTTTTGTTGGTCCATGAATTGAGACAATTGAGAACTAGAGAAGAACTCTTTAATTGCCGCTGTCAATGGACGAATATTTGTTAATTTTCTTGGTGTTAAAGCATCGATTTCTTGAATAGACATACGGTCATGTACCACACGTTCCATACGACTTAATCCAATACGGAATTGGTTTTGGATTAATTCACCAACAGAACGGATACGACGGTTTCCTAACATATCGATATCATCTGTTTGACCAATGTCATCCATTACATTCAAGTTATATCCAAAGAATGCATACATATCTGAAATAGTAATGGTGTGTTTGTTGGCAAATGGATCATTTCCGATGATTTTTACTTCATCCCCATCTTCATCTAATACATGAATTTCTTGAACACAAGCTCCAACTAACCAAATAGTTACATCTTCTTTTTGTGCACGAGAAATTAATTCTTCTTTT
>CADBTK010000199.1 GCA_902797585.1 Erysipelothrix rhusiopathiae | reverse complement strand
CTCTATGTATGACAATCCTTATATATGTTGGATTCCTTGCGGACGTTTGATACCAAAAGAACTATTAGAAAAATATCCTTTTGAAGTCAATCGCGTGTATGAAGATAATGCGATTGTACCCAAATGGATTACTGAATTGGATAGTGTTGTATATAGTAGGGATAAGATTTATTTTTACCAAAAGAATCCTTTAGGGGTATCAAAGAATACTACCCCAAAAAGTGTAGAAGATTCTATTTGGGCATATAACCAACAAATGGAACATTTTCAAATGTTGGGTTGGAAGAAATGTTATCAAAAGGCATTGCATATGTATTTAAAAAACTTTGTATGGAAATACAATGAGATAGTCAATAAGAATCCAGAATATGCACAAGTTTTAAAACAAAAGGCAAAGTTAGCTTGGAGACAACACAAGAAAGAGATTCATTTACGTTTTAAAGAGAAACACTATTTATATCCTTTATTTGGATTAAGTATATGGTTTTAGAAAGAGAGAACTATGATTCCTAAAATTATTCATTACTGTTGGTTTGGTAAAAAACCTTTTCCTAGAAAAGTGAAAAAGTGTATGAAAAGTTGGACAAAGTTTTGTCCAGACTATGAAATAAGAGAATGGAATGAATCCAACTATCCTTTAGACAAAGCCCCATTGTATGTACGTCAAGCATATGAAAATAAAAGATATGCATTTGTAAGTGATTATGTACGATTGGATGTAGTGAATCAATTTGGTGGCATCTATTTAGATGTGGATATTGAATTAATAAAACCGTTGGATCCCTTATTGGAGCACAAAGGATACTTTGGATTGGGAACCGATGGTCTTGTTAATACAGGACTGGGGTTTGGATCGGAATCAAATAATATTTGGATACAAAGATTAATGAAAGATTATGAAAATATATCTTTTATCAATGAAGATGGTTCATTGAATTTATGGCCTTGTCCAAGAAGAAACTCACAAACATTAGGAAAATATGGATTCAAGGAAGGGGATAAACTTCAAATATTGGAAGATCTTTATATATATCCATCTCAATATTTTGATCCATTGGGATATCCTAAAAAGAAAATAGAGATAACGCCTGAAACGTATTCTATTCATTTATATATGGCAAGTTGGCACACATGGAAACAAACATATTGGGAGATTGTTAAGAAAATTAGACGGTTGCGTGGAATTGAATAAAAGGCCGAGTATATTTGGCCTTTTATTGTCGTATGGTTATTTCCCCGCTATTTAGTTCAAGTATCTTTCCATTTGCCTTTATGATTAAATATCCTTTATCGTTAATAGAAAGAGCGTGAGCACTATAGACTTGGTTGCCCTCATGTACTTGTATGTCTTTGCCTAATATACAAGAAGCATTTCTATAAGTATCCATAAAATCATTTGTTTGAAGATGTTGATAATAATAGTAAAAATGGTTTAAGAAATCTTTAATTAATTCATTTCTTGTAACTTGTTGATTACTAAAATCTTCGATACATCCGGCAATGTCTTTTATTTCATCAGGGAAAGGATGTGAATGAACATTCATACCGACTCCTATAATGATACTTTGTTGGTTATTCGAAAAAATACCTTCGCAAAGTATGCCTGCCACTTTTTTATAGTCAATTAATATATCGTTGACCCATTTAATCTGAGAATTAATTCCAGTACTCTTTTTGATCGCATCATAAATTGCGACACTGGTACAAGAAGTTAGTTTTAGGATTTGATCAAATTCCATGTCTGGTTTTAAAAGAATGGATAAATAGATGCCACTATCTTTAGGGGAGTAAAAGGAACGTTGATTCCGACCTTTTCCCTGACTTTGGTAATTGGATATAAGAACTGTACCTGCATCAAGTTTCTCGGCATTTTCTTTCATCCAATCGTTGGTGCTTGTGGTTGAGTCTACCAAGATGAGATTAAAAAAAGGATTTAATCCATTTTCGATGCATTCTTTGTTCAAGGGATCTTTTAAATGTTTTTGGTTCATGTCTCTATTATACAATCAAAGCTATGGTAGAATCGAATTATGAATAAAAGTAATTCGTTATTGTATCGTTTATTAGTGTCCTTACCAATGTTTTGTCTTTTGGTAGCTCTTATTGTGATTGCACGTCATCAAAATACACTTATCAATAATCAACAAGCTAACCAATTTACTTTTCAAAAAGAAAGTTTATTGATAAAAGGGGTAGGATCAAGCGATACAATTCTTTATAAAGATATGAAACAAGTAGAGTGTTTAGATTCTTTAACATTTAAAGGGAAACCTTACAATGGAGAAGAATATTTTAATGGAGATTTTGTCTTCAAAGAAATAGGGGATGCTCGTTGTTATTTTTATCCGCAAACTAATCTATATGTAGTAATCACTACGCCAGAAAAGAAATATGTCATCAATGATTCGAATATAGAAAAAACAAAAGAATTTATAAAACAACTTGAATCGCAGAAAATAGAGTAACAATTTTTTGAATGAAGTCTTGTAAAAACAAGGCTTTTCTTTTGAAAATAATGTAAACGTTTGAAAAGATATTCATTTTTTACATTTCTTATGATAGAATTTGGACTATAGGAAAAGGGAGTATCGATATGAAACAATTGAAAAAAGTATTATCATTTTTAGTGCTTAGTTGTTTAACATTGACACTAGTAGCATGTGGTAGTTCTGAGAAAAAAACAGATAATGATGACAAAACATTGGTTGTTGGATTTGACCAAAACTTTCCTCCATTTGGATTTCAAGATGACAATGGAGAATACACAGGTTTTGATATTGAATTAGCAAAAGAAGCAGCCAAACGAATGGATATGGAAATTGTTTTACAACCAATCGATTGGGATGCGAAAGATATGGAATTAGAATCTGGAACGATTGACTGTATCTGGAATGGATTTACAATCAACGGGCGTGAAGATCAATACACTTGGACAGATGCATACATGGATAACTCACAAGTAGTTGTTGTACGCGCAGATTCTGAAATTGAAACATTAGCGGATTTGGAAGGTAAAATTGTAGAAGTACAAAAAGAATCAAGTGCACAATCTGCGATTGATGATAATGAAGAATTAAAAAGTACTTTTGGAGATTATTTACAAGTAGCTGACTATAACACAGCAATGATGGATTTAGAATCTGGAGCTGTTGATGCTATTGCGATGGATATCTTCGTGGCAAAAGATCAAATTGCCAATAAAGATGGACAAATGAAAATTTTGGAAGAAACTATTTCTACTGAACAATACGGGGTTGGATTCTTAAAAGGAAATACAGAACTTCGTGACCAAGTTCAAGATGTATTAAAAGAAATGGTAAAAGATGGTACATTCAAAGAAATTTCTGAAAAATGGTTTGATGGTGCCGACGTTTGTATTTTAAAAGCTGAATAAAAACATATGGCCAGGCAACTTGCCTGGCCACTTTTTACAGGGAGGGATGAAGATGAGCTTATCCACCATATTTATGCAATTAGGCCAAGGTATGATTACGACAATTCAAATCTTTGTGCTTACTTTGTTATTTAGTTTACCTTTGGGTCTATTGATTTCCTTTGGACGTATGAGTAAAAATGCAATCCTTCGAAATATTGTCAAAGTATATATTTCCATCATGCGTGGAACTCCATTGATGTTGCAGCTTTTAGTTGTATACTTTGGACCATATTACTTATTGGGATGGAGAATTTCTTCGGCATATCGTGGAATAGCAGTAATTATTGCCTTCTCACTAAATTATGCGGCTTACTTTGCAGAAATCTTCCGTTCTGGAATTGAGTCGATGGATCCTGGTCAATATGAAGCGGCTTATGTTTTGGGTTATGATAAGCGACAAACTTTCTTTACTATTATCTTCCCACAAGTAATCAAGCGCATATTGCCTTCTTTAACCAATGAAGTAATTACTTTGGTTAAAGATACTTCCTTGGCTTTCTCCATTGCTTATATGGAAATGTTTACCCAAGCTAAAGCGTTGGCGGCAGCTCAAAAAAGTATGATTCCTTTTGTCGCAGCTGCTATCTTCTACTATATATTCAACTTTGTGGTAGCTATGATTATGGAATATTTCGAAAGAAAGATGAGTTACTACAACTAGAGGAGGAAAGAGTATGAACTTATTAGAAATGAATCACATTCGTAAATCCTTCTCTGATAATGAAGTTTTAAAAGATATTAGTTTATATGTAAAAGAAGGAGAAGTTGTTTCCATCATAGGACCATCAGGTTCAGGGAAAAGTACATTATTGCGATGTGCTACTTTTCTAGAAACAATGGACGATGGAGAAATGATTTATCTTAACGATAAAGTAGTAAAAAGTGAAAATGGGAAAGCGGTTTATGGGGATAAATCCCAACAACATCGTGCTTTGAGTTATTTTGGGCTAGTTTTCCAAAACTTCAACTTATTTCCACACTTTACTGTAATGAAGAATATTTGTGATGCGCCAATTCGTATCCAAAAAAGAGATAAAGCGGAGGTCGAAGCTCACGCTAGAGACTTATTGAAAAAGATGGGATTAGCCGATCGTGAAGATGCATATCCATGCGAATTATCGGGTGGGCAAAAACAACGTATTTCCATTGCTCGTGCTTTGGCTATGAAACCAAAAATTTTATTCTTTGATGAACCGACCAGTGCACTAGATCCAGAGTTGACATTGGATATTCTAAAAGTTATTAAAGAATTAGCGGAAGAGAAAATGACAATGGTCATTGTAACGCATGAAATGCACTTTGCTAAAGATGTTAGTGATCGAATGGTTTTTATGGATCAAGGGGTGATTGTAGAACAAGGAACACCGGAACAATTGTTCTCTTCTACCAACCCACGAACAAAGGCTTTTTTAGGAAAGTATCATGGGATATAATAAAGTGGATGTTAAGCATCTACTTTTTTTGGGTGATAAATGATGATTAGTATTATTGTAACGGCATACAATCAAGAGTCTTGTATTGAGAAATGTTTAGAATCAATTAGTAATCAAACAATAAAAGATTTAGAAATCATTATTATCGATGATGGTTCAAGCGATCAAACGTCTTTTGTGTGCAAAAAAATCATGCAAAAAGATAGTCGGGTTCATTATTTTTATCAAGATAATCAAGGGGTCAGTGCAGCTCGTAATTATGGTATATCTCTAGCAAGAGGAGAATGGATTTCCTTTGTGGATGGAGATGATATCATTCCTGAAAATATGATAGAAAAGTTATTGGCTGCAGCAATACAGTCTCAATGTCGAATATCTTGTTGTGACACCATAAAATTGGTTGATTATGATTTTTCGGCAATACATCCTGACCAAAGAAGACCGACCCCTTTTCTAAAGGAAACGACCGTATTAAAAGGGCAAGAATTATGGAAATGGTTTTTTGACCAATGGCATAATTTTATATTTTGGCACATCAGCAATAAATTGTTTCAAGCTTCCTTAATAAAAGGGAGAACCTTTGATACACGATATTTTATGGGTGAGGATTTATTGTATATGTATCAATTATTAAAAGAAGAGGGAAAAATGGTTGTCGTGCCAGAAGTGCGTTATGGATATATTGTAATTGATCATTCTGCTTCCCATAGTATTCAATTCTTGCCGCAACGGTTTCAATCGATAGAAATATCACAATGGATTGAAAAAGATATGGAACAATGTGATTTAAGTAACTATGCGAAGTATGCAACCGAAAATGTAACTCGACAAATGTCTATGTATGTTTTTGATTATGGACGTCATAAAAAGATGGTAAATAAAGAGGATGCAAAGCACGTAAGACAAGTCCAGTACCTTCTACAAAGACAATACAGAAAGGGAATTCCATTTTTTAAATGGCTATTGG
>CADBTK010000198.1 GCA_902797585.1 Erysipelothrix rhusiopathiae | reverse complement strand
TGATGATGAAAAAGTGGAATTATTAATTCAATACTTGCGTAAAATGAATGACGATTTAAATATTCCTCATTGTATCGCTCACTATGGAGCAGATGGTTTACCAGCTGAAACAGGATTTGTTCCAGAAGATGTCTTCTTAGAAAGAGTAGAATCCATTGCGGCTGAAGCGTTATTAGATGCATGTACAGGAAGTAACCCTCGACAACCAAGCCAAGAAGAAATGGTGAAATTGTTGAAATGTGCATACTATGACACTGAAGTAGATTTCTAATTAAAGAATAATATAACGAAAGTCAGGTTCGTCCTGACTTTTTTATGCATTTGTTTATTGTATCTAACTATTATCTGTTATATTATTCTAACTAGTGATTAGGAGTCTTTAAATGAAAACATTAGATACATTAAAAGTGGGACAAAGCGCTATTGTTGAAACAGTAGGTGGCCAAGGGGCATTGCGCCAACACTTTTTAGATATGGGATTGATTCCAGGGGTTGAAGTGACCTTGGTTCAATTTGCTCCAATGGGAGATCCGATGGAGTTACGCATTCGTGATTATGAATTAACATTGCGTCTAGAGGATGCCCATCAAATTGAAATTACCCTAATACATCCAACGAAAACACAAAAACAAAAGAAACCAAAGATAAAACGTGAACACCCTGGTTTAGGAGAAGGAGGACGTTTTCATCAAAAAGGCGATGGAAATCCTTTGCCAGAAGGTTCGATGATTTCTTGTGCACTAGTGGGGAATCAAAACAGTGGAAAAACAACTTTGTTTAATCAATTAACAGGATCCAATCAACACGTAGGAAACTTTCCAGGCGTTACCGTAGATCGCAAAGATGGAATTGTTAAAGGACATCCAAATATGAAGGTAACGGATTTACCTGGAATTTATTCGATGTCTCCTTATAGTAAAGAAGAGATTGTTTCTAGAAATTTTGTTCTTCAAGAAAAACCTAATGTCATCATTAATATTGTCGATGCCACTAATATTGAGCGAAATCTTTATTTGACCATGCAATTGTTGGAAATGGAAATACCGATGGTTATCGCATTAAACTTTATGGATGAGGTAACCAATAATAATGGAGTTATTGATGTCAATGGAATGGAAGAATTGTTAGGAGTTCCAGTAATTCCAATTTCTGCTTCAAAAAATGCCGGGGTTCACGAATTAATTGAACATGCGTATCATGTGGCTTACTTTCAAGAAAAACCATTGGAACAAGATTTCTGTAATCAGAATGATTTTAATGGCTCGGTTCATCGTTGCATTCATGCCATTATTCATTTGATTCAAAACCATGCTCAAAAAGTGAATCTACCTATACGATTTGCGGCGGATAAAGTGATTGAAGGAGATTCCTTAATTCTAGATCAACTAGAATTGGATTCGGTTGAAATGGAAAGTATAGAAACCATCATTCACCAATTGGAACAACAACGAAAACTTGATCGAAGTGCTGCCATTGCGGATATGCGTTTCTGTTTTATTCAGAAAGTGGTAGAACAAACTGTATTTAGACCTTCAAAAGAAACGAAGGAACGAATTAGAAGTCGTAAAATAGATAAAATTTTAACAGGAAAATACACGGCTATTCCTTTATTTGTTGGAATCATGTTCTCTATCTTTGTTCTGACTTTTAATGTAATTGGACCATTCTTTCAAGATTTACTAGAATCAACAATGGATTCAATTACACAAATGGTAGATACTTGGTTAACTGGTCATGGCATTAATGAAGTGATTCACAGTTTAATCATTGATGGAATATTTACCGGAGTTGGAAGTGTGATTAGTTTTCTACCCATTATCGTAATTCTATTTTTCTTCTTGTCCTTATTGGAAGATAGTGGATATTTTTCACGTATTGCGTTTTTTATGGATCATTTGTTGCGAAAGATAGGTTTGTCAGGACGAAGCATTGTTCCTTTGTTAATCGGGTTTGGATGTACTGTGCCAGCAGTTATGGCAACACGGACACTTCCAAGTGAAAGAGATCGTCGATTAACAATCTTATTAACGCCATTTATGAGTTGTACAGCGAAATTGCCGATTTATGCCTTTTTCGTGGCTGCATTCTTTCCTAAATATGGGGGATTTGTCATTACAGGAATGTATATATTAGGGATTGTAGTTGGAATAATAATGGCAATGATTTATAAGAAGACATTATATGCAGGGGAAACAGTTCCTTTTGTGATGGAACTTCCTAATTATCGATTGCCATCGGCTCGTAGTGTCTTCCAATTATTATGGGAAAAAGCAAAAGATTTCCTACAACGTGCTTTCTCAATTATTTTAATTGCGACAGTTGTTGTATGGTTCTTACAATATTTTGATTTCCATTTAAATGCTGTGGAGGATCCACAAATGAGTATTCTAGCAGCTATATCAGGATGGATTAGTCCGATATTATCTCCGCTAGGATTGGGAGATTGGCGAATCAGTACTTCGTTAATTACTGGATTCATGGCAAAAGAGAGCGTTGTATCTACTTTAAAAGTTTTATTTGGTGGAAATGTGCAAACTGCTTTGACAACAGCTTCTGCTTTGGCTTTATTGGTCTTCTCGCTATTGTATACACCTTGTGTAGCTGCAATTGCTTCTGTCCGAAGAGAATTAGGAAATCGTTGGGCTATCTTTGTAGTATTTTGGCAATTTGCGATTGCTTGGATAATTGCCTTTATCGTTCGTATGCTTTTTATGGCAATAGGAGGGTAAGGATATGAATATTTGGAATATAGTAGTTGGTTTGATTTTATTACTCATCATTGGTTGGGCATTGCATCAAGTATTAGAGAATAGACACTCTTGTGATGGATTCTGTTCAGGTTGTCATAAAGATTGTAGATTAAAGGGATAATCTTCTTGATTATCCCTTTTAAAATATTTTA
>CADBTK010000197.1 GCA_902797585.1 Erysipelothrix rhusiopathiae | reverse complement strand
GGAATATCTTCCCATTCAATATTTTGAACAATATCTTCCAAAGATTCTTTTAATGCTACTGCCACTTCATGTGCACTTGGTGTGCCCCAAACAAGTAAATGAAATCCTGTACGGCACCCAAAAGGCGAACAATCGATATACCCCTTTATTTTTGGTCGCAATTCCATAGCTAATAAGTGTTCCAATGTATGCATTCCTGCGGTAGAAATCTCTTGTTGGTTTGGTTGGGTTAAACGAATATCGAAATTGGATATCTGATCCCCCTTTTCTCCTGTTTGTACATCAATCAAACGAACATATGGAGCAATCACTTTCGAATGATCCAACGTAAAACTTTCAATCACTACTTCTTTCATATAATATCCTCTCAATCTGTTTTAAAAATGGTTGAAAAGCACTAGGAATCGCAAAAGATTCTTTAATCTCTTCCAAGCTATAATAATCTTTCCCACCCTGATCCATCCAAACAATTGTTCCATCCATCTCCCATTGAACATGAGAGAAAACATGGGTGTATGGTTCCAATTTTTCTTTTCTATTATAATCCTTGGGACATATTTCATCAAAACCATATAATCCTGCTAATAACCCTTTATTGTCTCTTTGTACTATATGGATTCTATCTTGGCTTACTAAAACATATATTTCTTTTTTCTCTACTTTACGCTTTGTCTTTTTAGGGATATTTGGCAATTGTTCCGCAGTTGTTGTTTGACAATGTTTTTTTACAGGACAAATCTCACATTTTGGACTTTGCGGTGTACAAATCAGGGCCCCTAATTCCATTAATGCTTGATTATAATCACTAATATCTTCACTACCAGGCAAACTAGCATCAACCACTTTTTCTATTTCCTTTTTATTTTTTGCCTTGGTCATATCACTATGATTATCTGTCAACCGTGAAAAAACTCGAATCACATTCCCATCTATTGCACTAACTACTTGTCCAAAGGCAATGGAAGCAATAGCACCAGCTGTATATGGTCCAATGCCTGGCAATTTTATCAATTCCTCTTTCGACTTTGGCAATTGTCCTCCATAGAGTTCCATACATTCATTTGCACATTTTTTTAAATTCTTAGCACGTGAATAATACCCCAATCCTTCCCAAAGTTTATGCAATTTTTCATCACTGACTTTTGCTAAAGATGGTAAAGTTGGCAATTGTAAAATAAAGCGTTCAAAGTAAGGAATCATCGCTTCAATCCGTGTTTGTTGTGCCATGATTTCTGAAATCCAAATGTGATATGGATTTTTAGATTGGCGAAATGGAAGCGTTCGACAATTCTTGCGATACCAATCCAACAATTGCGTCTGAAACTGTTTTTCATTCATTGTTTCATTATACATGAAAAAAGCTTCTTATTCAGAAGCTTGTGTTTGGATTTTTTCTGTTTCATATACATATAAAGCATCTTTTATTTGGACATGGAAATCTTCGTTTTGAATTGGTAAAATCGTTTTATTTCCTCGTTTTGCCACTACGACATCCACCCCAAATTCTTCTTCAATTTCTCGAAATGTTTTTCCTAACCAAAGACTATCTACATCCACCACAACTGTATGAAGTTGAATATCTTGTTCTTGGCTTAGTTTTGTATATTGTTCTACAAATCCGGCAGAGATAATACCTGTTGGAATTGCTACTACACCCACTCCTAACAACGCAATCACAATAGCCATAAATTGACCAATTGGGGTAATTGGATAAATGTCTCCATAACCAACTGTCAATAGAGTTGACATACTCCACCAAATCCCAGAAAAAGCATTTTTAAATTTATCTGGTTGCACAGGATGTTCCACGCTATACATAAACAAACTAGAGGCAACCATTAACACAAAGATAATAAACATACTCGATGCCAATTGATTTCGTTTCTCATAGAGGACAGAACGAATAACATGGAAAGAATCATAATTTGAATTGATACGAAATAAGTGAAAGATTCGTACAATTCGCATCATTCGAAAAACCACAAAGCCTGATAAGAAGAAAAATGGCAAGATGGTCAATAAATCCACAATTCCATCATATGAGCATAAAAACTTTCCTACAGCCTTTACGTGTTTTTCATCCGGGTAAAGATAATCCGCTGTCCAAATTCGAAGGATATATTCAAAGATAAAGAATAGAATCGTTATATTTTCTATTGCTTTAAAGATTAAATCATACGCATTCAATTCATCAAATGTATCTAAGAGTAGAACCGCAATATTCATAACAATCACAAGCACCAATGTATAGTCAAACAGCCTACTAGGTGCATCCGTTTTATTTCCTATCTGAATAATGTCAAATATACGTTTTTTTAAAGTCATAAGTCATTCACCTTTGAAAAATTATATCACATATAAAAAGCTAACCGGATGGCTAGCTCATTCAAATTCTTCAATATTTTCTTCTACAAACCCTTCTTGAGTAATGGTCATCAATTTCTTATATCCACAACTTTTAATTAAATCCAAAGCTTGCGGAAAATAACAATCTAAATCAAAACGATTGTGACAATCACTATTTAAAACCAAGTTTACATCTTTGGCTTTCATATATTCCAATAAATTTTTATGTGGATAAGGAAGACTTCGATACCCTCTAGAAATAGCCCCTGTATTTACTTCAAAAATTTTATGAGATAAAGCATCAATGGTATCACAGGCGATCTTGACATATTTTGGATCTTCAAAAGAAATATAATGTTGGTCATCATTAAATTTCATCAATAAGTCCAAGTGAGCAATGATATCCACTTCATCCCAACTAGCCATTTCTTTTAATTGAGAATAATACGCATCAGCATATTTTAAGAAATCATCCTCAAACCAATTGGCCAACATAAAGTCAGTATGATCTGTCGTATTGTCAACCGAATTCACTTGTAAGTCTTTACGCAAATAATGTCCAGAACCAATGATATAATCATACATTTCTGGATGTGGATCACGATAGAACATATCTTGTTCCAATCCTAAAAAGATTTCAATTTGGTCACAGTATTTTTGTTGAAAGAAACGCACTTCTTCAATATATTGTTCTGTGGTTTCTTG
>CADBTK010000196.1 GCA_902797585.1 Erysipelothrix rhusiopathiae | reverse complement strand
CCTTTATAACATTCATAGTTGGTACAAGAATCTAACATACTTTCATTCATCCAGACATTATAATCACCATGTAATGTTTCTCCTAATAAGAAAAATTCATTATTTCTACTTTTACAATAAGTACGAACTTCTCTTAAGAATTGATGATCCAATGAATAGGCAACATCAAAACGAATTCCGTCAATTTTAAAAGTATCCATCCAAAATCCAATCACTTCTAATAAGTAATGACGTACTTCTGGATTTTGTAGATTTAATTTTACTAAAGGTTCATTCCCTTCCCAATTTTGATAACTTAGTCCATCATTAAATGAATTATTATCATCAAAATTAATATAAAACCAATCTTTATATGGACTCTCATAACGATTCTTTAATACATCTTCAAAGGCAAAGAAACCTCTTCCTACATGATTAAATACACCATCAAATAATACTTTGATATCTCGTTTATGTAATTGTTCAATTATTTCTTGTACATCTTCATTGGTTCCTAAGCGACAATCTATTTGATAATAATCAATCGTATCGTATCCATGTGTATGACTTTGAACCATGGGATTGAATAATACACAATCAATGCCTAAGGATTGTAAATCATCCATCCAAGCTTTCATTTTTAGTATACGATGTTCTAAATGTCCATCATTTTCAAAAGGAGCACCAAAAGCTCCCATGGGATAGATTTGATAAAAGATACTTTGCTCTGTCCACATAATATTCCTTCTTTCTAAAAAAGGCAGAATCTACATAATCAGATCTGCCATTTGAAAGTGAAGATGTTTAACACAATCTTTTGGATCCATTTCTATTTGTGTTCCTATTTGACCTCCACTAAAATAAATAGTTTCATATTGGCTAGCTTGTTCTTGAATAAAAACAGGAAATTCTTTTTTCATACCTATAGGTGAACAACCTCCACGAATATAACCAGTTGTTGGTAATAAGTCTTTTAGTGCCAACATTTCTAGTGACTTGACTCCGGCAGCTCGTGCACACTTTTTTAAATTTAATTCTTGGTTCACTGGAATCATAAAGACATAATATGCTTTTTTATTCTGATGTGTCACCAAAGTTTTATATACACGATCAAAAGGTTGATTTAATTTAGATGCAACATGTACCCCATCTACCGACTCATTTTTATCATGAGCATACCAATGGGGTGTATAGTTTACTTTTTTGGCATCTAATTGACGCATGGCATTGGTTTTCTTTTGTTTCATTTGTTAGATTCCAATGTTTTACGCATACTACGTGAATGAATACCTGAACGCAATGCCAATAGCGCTTCTAATAATAATTGACGAGGACAGGCAATATTCATACGAATAAATCCTTGTCCACCTGGTCCAAATTGAGAACCTTTGGATACAAACAATCCTTCTTTACGTATCAATACATCACACATATCGTCTGTATTTTCTGTAAAGTTACGACAATCTATCCATAATAAAGTCGTCGCATTTCCCTTTGTGACAGTTAATTCAGGAATGGATTCTTTTAAAAATTCTTCCACTACTTTCTTATTTTCTGCCACATAGGCATTACATGCATCCAACCAAGCTTGGCCATCTTCAAAAGCAGCAATACTAGCTTGAGCTGCAAAGATATTAGGATCAGTAATATATGTCTTTCTTAAAGCTGTTTTTAATTGATTATTAATAGAACTATTTGGTGTAATAGTACAACCAGATTGTAACCCGGCTATATTAAATGCTTTAGAAGCAGAAACTAATGTAATAGAGTTATTACGACACACTTCATTGACACGCGCATATGGAATATATGCAAAACCTGGTTCTACTAAATCCGCATGAATCTCATCACTAACAACCAATACACCATATTTATCAGCTAATTTTCCAATTCTGGCTAAAGAATCTTTATCCCAAAGAGTTCCTGTTGGATTTTGTGGGTTACAAAGAACCATAATGGTTGTTAATGGATCGGCCATTCGTTTTTCTAAATCAATGAAATCCATAAAATATTCATTGTCTTGATACATTAATTGATTAATAGATACTTGACGTCCACACTCTTCAATGGTTTGAGTAAACAAGTGATAAACCGGTGTTTGAATAATCACTTTTTCTCCTGGGGCACTAAAACGTTCAATAATGATTTTTAAAGCTGGCATCACCCCAGATACAAATTGCATCATCGATGTATCCAATCCAATTCCATGGCGAGTTAACCACCAACGTTGAATACTTTTATAAAAATCTTGATCCATCAAAGAATATCCATAGATTTTTTTATTGACGATGCGTTCCATCGCATCTTGGATACATGGAGCAACTTCAAAGTCCATATCCGCTACCCACATAGGATAACTCACACGTTGTAAATCCCATTTTAAAGAATTGGTATCTTTACGATTGATTACTTCATCAAAATTAAATTTCATAATCATTCCTCTTTCATTATGCTTTTACAGAAATTTGGCGTTGAATCCATTCTTTTAGGTTCTTCACGCTTCCACCTACTAATGCTGATTTTAATACAGGAACGCGCACTTCCCTTTTTTCACCAAAATAAATAACAATAAACCGATCGGTATCACGTACTCCGGTAATATCACGAAAACGATATTCTTTTTTCTCTCCATTTTCGCTATAAGTGATACGATCATCGATTTGAATCGATACAGGATAGTTCACATTAATATTGTCTTTTTTATATTGTTCTAATTGCGTAGATCCTTTGCGTTTGGCATCAGAAAATAAGACTCCCACAATCAAGAAAATACCAATCAATGTCCAAAGAATGGTACTTGATAATCCATGACCATGGATATAACCAAAAATCGCAAATCCAATACTTAGACATCCCAAAATAATTAAACGCAATTGATGTCCATCACTTTGTCCAACTAACGTTTCTTTAAAATATGACTCATTCATTCGATAGTCACAAGTAAATTTCTTACTTTGCACCTCAATCACTCCTTAAAAATATAGTGAAATTATATCATATATCTATAGCTCATTTCTCTTAGAAAAAACCACAAGATAATCTGTTCTTGTGGTTTGTATATGTTACATTTCTTTTAATGTTTGAATGATTTGATTTGGCGTCATAGAACATTGTTCCAACAATTGATCCGGATTATAACGATCATAGAATTCTTTATTTAAACCATAGTTTAAAACTTTCATTTCACTTGGCCCATAATAAGTAGCAACCTTTTGACCAAACCCTCCTTCAATAATTCCATCTTCTAAAGTAATCACAACATTATGATTATCTTTTAAAGAATCTAACATGTCTTTATCAATACCAGAAGCAAAACGAGGATTGATTAATGTTGGTTTATACCCTAGTTCTTTTTCAATTTCTTCAGCCAAAACTTGGCCTTTTTGATAGAAGTCACCAAGCGCAACAATGGCTATTTTTTCTCCTTTTTGTTCCATTTTAAATGTATGGATATTGGAATAATCTTTATCAGCCTCACGGTGTGTTACTTCATTACCTGGAATTAAAATCATAACTGGATGTTCTCTTTGCGTTGTTGACCAATGTAACATGTTCAAATATTCTTCTGCACTAGTTGGGGCTAATACAATTAAATTTGGAATATTGGTAAAAGCGGCTAGTCCAAAGATTCCTAAGTGTGTAACATCGGTTAATCCATCAAAGGAAGAAAAGTTCATCATCATTGTCACAGGATTATTATTAATACATAAATCTTGTGAGATTTGATCATAGGCTCTTTGGATAAAGGTCATATTGGTAAATAATAATGGTGTTGCACCATTTTTAGCAGCACCAGAGGCAAGAGCAACACTAGCTTCTTCGGCAATTCCTACATCCAAATATTGGTCCCCTAATTCATCTCGTTTCTCTTTTGATAAACCAATGGCAGCAGGCATGGCAGGGGTAAGCACAAAGAAATCTTTATCTTCTTTGGCCTTTTTCATAATGAAGTCTACAGTCATATCTAGATAAGACTCTCCACCGTCAAAACTGAAATGTGGTTTACCAGTTTCACGATCAAAAGGCATAGTCCAGTGCCAATATTCCATATCTTTCTCGGCAATTTCATATCCTTTCCCTTTTTGTGTATGAATGTGAAGTACAATTGGATGATCTATATCTTTTACTTTTTCAAATAAAGAAATCAATGTTTGAATATCATTTCCATTTTCTTCATAGATATAATCCAAACCAAATGATTTAAAGATATTATTTGAACATTGTCCATTGCTCTCTCTTAATTCTTGTAGATTTTTATATAAACCTCCATGGTTTTCTGCAATCGCAATTTCATTGTCATTAACAACAATAATAAAATTACTATTCATTTCTCCAGCAATATTTAAAGCCTCTAGTGCTTCTCCACCAGATAATGAACCATCTCCAATAATGGCAATAATATTTTCATTATCTTCTTTTAAATCGCGTGCTTTTGCTAGTCCACTAGCTAAGGCAATGGAAGTAGAAGTGTGTCCTACATTAAAGAAATCATGTTCACTTTCTTCTGGGTTAGTATATCCTGAATCTTCAGAGAAGTGTTCATCTAGAATATATCCTTCTTTTCTTCCCGTTAACATTTTGTGTGGATAACTTTGGTGCGATACATCAAAGACAAATTTATCTTTTGGCGAGTTAAATACATAATGCATGGCAATACTCATTTCTACCATCCCAAAGTTAGGTCCAAAGTGTCCACCAATTTTTGTCAAACGGTTAAATAAGGCTTCTCGCATATCATTAGCCAATAATTCTAACTCTTCTTTAGAAAATTCTTTTACATCTTCTGGCCCATTAATTCTTTTTAAATATTCGTACATAGTTACTCCTTCTCTTTCATTGCAGCTGGAATTTCATCCGGTTCCAACGAAGCACGATGTTTTTCACACTTTACTGCTGCTTCACTACCATATGAAATTGCGGTTTGATAATACCAATCTTTATATTCCAATTCTTGCAAGTAATAATTTAATTGGTCAATTTGTTCTAGAACGTTTTGTTTTTGTTCTTTAATGAGTTCATATCGTTGTTCCAATGTGGAATCGCCTAATTGCGCCAATTGTACATATTGTTTAATCTTACGAATAGGCATACCTGTATTTTTTAAACAATTGAGTACACGTAACCATTGAAAATCTTCATCTTCAAAGATACGTATCCCATTGACACGTTTTACATTGGGTAACAAATCTTCTTTATCGTAATAGCGAAGTGTAGAAGCATTGACTCCCATCATCTTTGCCACTTCTGAAATTGTATATGACATACAAACCTCCCATCCTATGCCCAAGTAAGATAACACTTAAAGTTTACTTTAAGTCAAGGGATTAAGGAAGTATATAAAAATAGTGAGATGCTCTATTAGCATCCCACTACTAAGGTAAAGCGAACTGTCGTTTAGAAATCTATTCTCTTGAAAAGTAAAAAAAGACTGGATATTTAGCGTATCCAGCCATTTCATACGATTAATAAAACAACCAAAATTGATTGAATCATTAGTAATTGCAGCTTGTGCAACAGCTAGCCTAGGGGTTATAGAAAATAAACATCGTAAGATCTTAATATTGGAATTATTTCTTGTGAACTACCCTCCACTTATCACAAAGTAATTGAAGTGGGGGCTTCTAGGAAGTATACTACTTCCATTTAAGAAGTTTGATATTTGAGTTTCCACCTATTACTAGGCAATCCTTAT
>CADBTK010000195.1 GCA_902797585.1 Erysipelothrix rhusiopathiae | reverse complement strand
TGTTTACTCACATTACTTCCTATTGTGATTCCTTTTGTATTTTTCATTGTGTGGAATCAATATGTGAATCAGTTTGGACATGTTGGACAGTTTCAATTAAGTGCGATTTCACTTTCTGATTTGTGGAATTTTATTTCCACAAATGATAATCCAGTTCGTCATGAAGCAATTATTAATTACGTTCGTTCTTTATTCGTGCGACCTTTAATTAAATTCCCTCCATATTTGTCTTATTTTGGAGTATTTAGTCTTATAATCTTATTTTATATATATATTTTACGAAGATATAAAAACGAGTTTAATTGTTATGATATTATTGGACAGCTTGCATCAATGATTCTAATTTTTATAGGATATGCTTTTACTATGTTAGTGCTTTACCAATTTGGTTTTTATGAATGGGAAATGATTGAGTTGGCCTGTTTTGAAAGATATATGAGTAGTTATTTACTCGGGATTCTATTGTTCGTTATTATAATCTTCATAATTGTAATTCAAACAGAACCTACTAAAAAAATAAAAAGATTATTCCTTGTTATCTTTGTAGTGTTATCTGCGCTAGGAATTGTTTCTAGAGAAGCAGCAATCTTTATGCCTCAATCTTTTAAAAGTAATTACTTTATATTTGCTAGGGAAGATGCAAAGTATATTGATTCCAAAACAGCGAACCATAAAAGAATTTATACTATTTACGATGTTGAAAATCCAAAACTAAGATGGGGAACATACCAAGTCTTATTAAACTATTATCAAGAGTCTTCCAGAGTTTATATATCAAACATGAATCCAAATGTATTGGATTTTACAGATGGAAGTAAGGTATTAGAATGGAAACAATTATTAGAAAGTATGGATTATGTATATGTAAAATCATTACCAAAAGGGAAAGAAAATATTATTAATAATGTATTAAAAGAAGAATTAAAGGGAAAATCTTTAGAAGAAAATAGTATTTATTTGGTAAAAAAGAATAAGAAACAAATATATTTTGAAAAAGTTAGTTAGATATTAAGTATATTTATAATCTTTACATTATGTTTTCACATAATTTCATACAGTTTAAGTATAGATTTATGGTATGATATTACAGGAATAAAAAAGGAGAAGTCGAATGAGTAAGAAGAAAGTATATGCTTCTTGTCAATTAGCTGACCAAGAAGTTCGTCTTGTCATCCTTGAAATATTTGAAGGACGCTTCAATGTCCTACGTGTGGAACGTGTAGCTTGTTCTGGAATCCAAAATCAAAAGATTGTGGATGAAGGAGCTGTTGTTCAAGCTATTCGTAAAGCAACAACGAATGCCACTGCTGCTTTAGGATATCGTATTGAACGTGTGATTTTAAATGTTCCTAGCATTGATGTACATCGTGCTAATCAAAAAGTACATGTACAAGTGGAAGATGGAACCAAACACATTCGTTTATTCCACGTTCAACAAGGATTGAACCGTGCCATTCAAAAGAAGATGAATGATGATGTTGAATTAGTGAATGTTGATCGCATCCGTTATGTAATAGATGGACGCGAAACTGATAAAATGCCTGTTAGTCAAGACATTGATGCATTTGATATGAATGTAGATTTATTGTATGCCGATAAAGAAACTATTTATTCTTATGCGCGTTGTGTTGAACAAGCAAACCTAGAAATCATGGATTGTTTCTTAGATAGTTACTCTATTGCACAAGAAAGTGCCGTACAAGTAAAAAGTGAAGATCGTCCTATGATTCAATTGGATTTGGACCAACAACATTGTACATTAGCTTTATTTGTGGATGGACGTATGTATAGTTGTGCCACTTTGGAAGAGGGATATTTATCTTTCATTAAAGAAATCCAAGAAAAACATGCATTGGATGATGAAACTTGTTTCCGTTTATTACAAAATGTATTCAATACAAGTGTCGATCCGGATGCTGATAAAACAATCTATATTGAACAAAGAGAGGATTCTCGTGTAGAAATTACTGCCTATGAATTAACAACAACTGTTATAGATAATATGAAAGCTTGGATTAAAAAGATCAATGAAACATGTGAACCGATTTTAAACCAAGGAAAAGCAAGTTATCTATTAACAGGTAAGGGGGCCAATATTTCAATTTTGAATGATTTATTGGATCAATTTAATTCCGATGCAAGTATTTATCAACCTG
>CADBTK010000194.1 GCA_902797585.1 Erysipelothrix rhusiopathiae | reverse complement strand
GTAGAAAAAGCACCTAGTGCTCCATAACTACACGTATGGGAGTCGGCTCCAATAATTGCTTCTCCGGCAGTTACTAGTCCTTTTTCTGGCAAAATCGCATGTTCGACTCCACATTTCCCTTGTTCCATAATATTGGTTAATTCTTGTTCATAAGAAAAATCTAGAATGGCTTTGGCATTTTCAGCACTTTTAATATCTTTATTGGGTGTGAAATGATCTGGCACTAAAATTACACTGTCTTTATCAAAGACTTTATCCGCCATTTGTTTAAAAATTGGTAAAGCCATAGGACCGGTAATGTCATTGGCCATTACCACATCTAATTTTGCTTCTATCAATTGTCCAACTTCTACATGATCCAATCCTGCATGACTGGCTAGGATTTTTTGTGTCATTGTCATTGCCATAATTACTTCACTCCTTTTCCTTCTCTAAAGTATCGGTTAATGGCACTTGTTAAGGCAAGAACACTTGCCAACAAGATATCGTCATGTACCCCAACACCAAAACGTAATTCATCATCGCTATCGGTCATTTGTACATAGGCACATGCTTTGGATTTAGAACCCACACTTAAGGCGTGCTCTGAATAATTATTGATATCAAAATCAATATTCAATCCTTCTCTAAAGGCATTGGCTGCGGCATCTAAGCGACCATTTTCCCCTTGTCCTTCAATTTCCATGATATCTCCTTTAAAGGCAATGCTTAAGGTTGCTTTATAGTGGTTATCATCACGTTTGAAGTGATAATCCAATACTTCGATTGGACTGGTTAAATTCAAGAAATCACGATCGAAGATATCTTTAATTTCATTTGGCATCAATTCTGCATGTGCACGGTCACTGATATTTTTGATATAGTATCCAAACTCTTCACGGAATGTTGTTGGTAGATCAAATCCATAGTGTTCTTGAAGAACAAATCCAATTCCACCTTTTCCAGATTGTGAATTGATACGAATGACATCTTTTTCATATTTACGTCCAATATCCGTTGGATCAATCAACAGATATGGCACACTCCAATGATCTGGTTCTTGTTGGGCATGGTGTTTAAACCCTTTGGCAATGGCATCTTGGTGACTTCCTGAAAAAGCCGCAAAGACTAGTTTTCCAGCATAAGGACTTCGTTGATAAACTTTCATACGAGTCACTTCTTCATATACTTTAATAATGGCTGGCATATCACTGAAATCAAGTTGTGGATCAACTCCTAATACATATAAGTTCATAGCCAATGTCACAATATCCACATTTCCTGTACGCTCTCCATTTCCAAATAGTGTTCCTTCTACACGATCGGCTCCGGCTAATAGTCCTAATTCCGTATCCGCAATTCCTGTTCCACGGTCATTATGTGGGTGCAATGAAAGAATGACTGAATCACGACGATTTAAATGTTTGTGCATGTATTCTACTTGGCTAGCATACACATGTGGCATACTCATTTCTACAGTAACTGGCAAGTTAATAATGACTTTATGCTCTGGTGTAGGTTGCCAAATATCAATCACGGCATTACATACTTCTAGTCCATATTCTACTTCCGTTCCTGTAAAGGATTCTGGAGAGTATTCAAAGATTAAATCAGAGTCACTTTCAACCGCTAAATCTTTCAACATTTGTGCCCCATCTTTGGCAATTTGTAAAATTTCTTCTTTACTCTTTTTAAAGACTTGTTCACGTTGCGCCACAGAGGTGGAGTTATATACGTGGACTACTGCTCTTTTACATCCTTTGATTGCCTCAAATGTTTTACGAATAATATGTGGACGAGCTTGGGTTAGTACTTGAATCGTCACATCATCTGGTATTAAATCTTCTTCAATCAATTTACGGCAAAATTCATATTCTGTTTCACTGGCAGCTGGAAATCCAATTTCAATTTCTTTGAATCCAACTTCAACCAATAAATGGAAGAATTTTACTTTTTCATCCAAAGACATCGGAATAATCAACGCTTGGTTTCCATCACGTAAATCGACACTACACCAAGCGGGTGCCTTATCTAAACAATCTTTCTTTACCCAATCGAAACAATCTTCCGGGGGTAGATAATACCCTTTTCCATATTTTGTGTAATCCCACATAGTCTTTTCCTCCTATATAAAATAAAAACGCCCTTAAATCTAAGGACGTAAATTACGCGGTACCACCTTAGTTCACATTACTGTGCACTTTTTCCTCTTATAACGTAGAGGCTACGATCATGCTCCATGACAAGTTCATCTTTTATCCGCTCAAGTTTTCACCAACCACTTGTTCTCTAGCCCGGCATCCAAGACTACTACTTCACTTCATTGCTGATAATATGATGTCATTATATAGAGAAAATGAAAAATTTTCAAGATAAAAGCCCCTTTTTTGAAAAAGTTTTCATTATTATTGAGAAAAGGGTCTCTATCCTATATAATAGTATTTAACATTTTAGGGGTGATATGTATGAAATTAAATGGTTCACAAATTGTGATGGAAGTACTTTTAGAACATGGTGTGGATACAATTTTTGGTTATCCAGGTGGAGCGGCATTAAATGTCTACGATGCCATCTATGATTACCAAGATAAAATCAAACACATCTTAACCGCCCATGAACAAGGAGCCTCTCATGCGGCCGATGGGTATGCCCGAAGCACCGGAAAGACAGGAGTTGTCTTCTCTACTAGCGGGCCTGGAGCGACAAACTTAGTAACAGGAATTGCCACTGCTTATATGGACAGTATTCCTATGGTGGCTATTACTTGCAATGTTGGTGACAACATGATTGGACGAGATTCTTTCCAAGAAATTAGTATTACCGGAGTTACTTTACCAATCACCAAACACAATTACTTCGTTAATCGCATTGACCAATTGGCCGATGCGCTAAGAAATGCCTTTCGAATTGCCAATGAAGGAAGAAAAGGACCAGTCTTAGTAGATATCACAAAAGATGTCACTGCTGCTACTATTGAATTCCAACGTCAAGAACCACTTCCAAAGACACCAAATCCAGTTTTGGATATGGATCAAATTGACCAAGTGGCGCAAGTAATCAACGAAGCCAAACGTCCATTGATTTATTTTGGTGGAGGGGTTAACGCTAGTGATGCGCGTGACGAATT
>CADBTK010000193.1 GCA_902797585.1 Erysipelothrix rhusiopathiae | reverse complement strand
CCAGCGGGCGGTCAGGTTTGCCCATACCGTATCCTCGGTAAAGGTCAGTGTGTCGCCGCCTACAATGCCTGTCTTTCCCTGATCGTCAGGATCGACGGGCGTGTAGTCTGCCGCAAATGCCGTGGTCATGATGCCTAAGAACATCGTCATGACCAGCAGTATTGCGACGGCCAATCTATTCTTCCTCATAAAAATCCTCCTTGTTTGCTCCTCTTCGTCCAAGGGCATTGATTCACATTGACAACCCTGTTGGAATATCAAATTCCTTTAACTGTTACATCCTCTTTCATGGTTATATCCCCAGGATTTGATATGGTGTATCCCCACAATTAGTCATTGGCAGATTGTGGGTCCCCACTATATTTCATAGTCCCTTTATTTCTTTCAGAGTTCAATTTTTGGAATTCGGGGGTCTAGCCCCCTAAATTGTCCACCATTGTTTTGACTAAACACCTAAAGATTTTGGATACCCCGTTACGATCGAATCGTAATCATCTCCTCTTTTTCATTAAATAAACTTCGCTAAATAAATAGGCAGATAGAGACAACATACCCAAATTTGATATAAATCCGTTTTTCATTCCTGTCTGCACACCATCTTTTACCGAAACTTCTTCTTTTGAATTAGGTGTATCATCTTTTAACTTATTGTCAGTGATATGTGTTTCTGTTTTTTCTTTCACTTGTTTTACACTTTCGGGTAAATAAATGACATATACTACAATATTATCGCTATCTACTTTTACCCCTTCCATCGATTCAACAATCAACGTATCAGCCGTCCATCCTTTTATGTATGGAGAAGGAACAGAGTCAAACCTATTATTATCTGTTGTCCAATCTTCGTATGTCACTTCCCCAGTTATTGGGTCTTCAAAACCTGTACGTATAAAGGTGATGGTTTGAACCACACTATCACTAGCTTGTTTTCCATTCTTATTATAATAACGGTAGTGAATCGTACGAGTCACTGTTTTTTCTTCTTTTACTTCTTTTGGTTGTATCGGTGTATAAATAACGTATATTTCTTTGGTGTATGTTGGATATATTTTATACCAATTGATATACGGTAGCTTAAACCAATCTGTTTCTGCTAATTGTTCATCCGCAGGCACGACTTCCATACTAGCTTGCCACCCAGGAATTACTGGTGAAACCTCTTCATCCAATAACTCAGGATCAAAGGTTAGACTCCGTTCAATAAGCTCACCAGTCTCAGGGTGTCTAATGATTAAATCCCAGACATACGCAATTTGAAAAACATCATTACTGGCTTCTTCTCCATCTTCCGAAAGATAACGATAATGAATCATACGACCAATTAATACTATATTTTCATCCCAATCCATCTGTTTATAAATGACATATACCTCACTATCTTGGGTATCGGTTGTGACATTATCTATAGATGGTACCTCTAAAGTGTTTGTATAATAAAATCTAAGTTCTGGAGATTTTACCGCTTCAAATGTTGTTGAATCGGAATGCCAATCCGAATAGATTACTTCACTATTTGTTGCATCAATAGTGGCAGTACGTGTAAAAGTGATTGTTTGTACAACGCTTTCGCAAACTTCTTCTCCATCTTTTGAATTGTGACGATAATGGATCTTCCGTGTGATTGTTTTTGTTAAATCCATTTCTGGTTGCATATTATTTAAAGAAGAGTTAAGCCTGTGGTCATAAAGATTGTTATTCAACTTTTTGTGTTGAGCGCTTAGTTCTTTTTCTTTCAATAAACCTTTGAATTCTTGATTTATACTACCATCGGAACTTGTTCCATCTTCATTCGTAATGTACATTCTTGTTTCTGATAATCCATTAGATGCATCTTTTTGTAACTCATTACCTTGTTCATCTTCGCTGACATTTGATACAGTTTCCTTTTCATTGGTAGGTGATGAAACTTCCTGTACAGGTGATGGCTGTTCTTCATTTTCTTCCAAAATCGGTTCGCTCTCTTGAGCTTGAATAACCATTCCCCCTCCGAAATACAACACACTTCCCAAAAAACAAGATGCAACCCCTACGCTTAGTTTTCTAAGACCATACTTTAGTTTTCTCTTCTCTCTCATTCTTTACAACCTCCCTGTTTTAGCGCATTCTTTAAGGTAATTAAATTTATATATAATTAATTAACTATTAATAAAACTTAAAGATTTTATAGACTCTCTTAGTATACGAAAATTAAAAATTTT
>CADBTK010000192.1 GCA_902797585.1 Erysipelothrix rhusiopathiae | reverse complement strand
ATTGTTTTCTCTCGCTCTTCTATTTAGTTTTGCCATAAAGACCCGGTAATCCCTATCCGATACTTCGTTTGAACACTCCGTGATAAAATCTGCGAATTTTTTGTTTTTGCCATAAGTCATTGTATCTGCAATAGCTTTAGATATTGCTATGCACGCCACCCAGCCCTCAAAATTAAACCCTTTGATCCGTGCCGGTTCCCATTTTATTGCTTCGTACACATGCTTATCGTAGTATTTACAAAATATGTTCTTTAAAGCTTTAGATAGGAAAGCTTTTCGAATGATTATTCCTATTTCTTCATTAACTTTGATAAAATTATCGGATGTAACGTGGTTCGTTTTTGTTTTCTTGTCAGCAATTAAGAACTCTTTCTTTTCTTCTAATCTATCCAACGCAACGGTTTTTTCAAAAGGATATAATCGGTTTATTTTTTTTGCATAATCTATTGTCTCTTGAGCAATACTTCTTCCACCATCAAACTCAAATTCAAGCAGTTTAGGACAATACCTGTCATATATTATAGCAGGCAAAAGCTTAGGATCATTGCAGTTGTTACCTGCCTCTTGAATTGTAAGCAAAATACTATCCATTAAAGGCGAAACCTTATAAGAATTTCTGGTCATTTGCTTTATTTTTTCCATTCCGAAATGAATGCGATTACGCGTTTCCATATAATACATTTGTCCATTAATATCAATTCCGTCTTCGTGTATTATTTTCTGTTTTTCAAAACAGCTGTCTAAAAACGATCCTACAGAAGAAGATAGCTTGTTAAACACATCGCCTTCTATTTTCAGGCTTTTTCTCTTTTGGTTGTCGTTTATATACTTTTGTTTGCTTTTATCACTCCAATATCCCCGAATCATTCCGCCGCCAGCACCATCAAACATCAATCTAGGCACTGCAAAAATAGAGGCAAATCTCCAGTTCCTTTTGTCAAAGCATGCATACATCATCGTATTTTCAAGTAGTTTTCCTTGTGATTGTTCGATGATTGTCTTGGGGTACTGTTCTTTGTTCAGTTCAAATCCAAATGATTGTGCAATCTTATTTGCAATTCTTAAATCCTCTTTGAGATGCTCCCAGGATGAAAAACATATCTTTTCTTTATCAATTTCCGCACTAAGTAGTAGGGCTATAACCATCCTTGAGTCAAAACCACCACTGACATCTGCAAAAATCGGCCCCGGCCACATGGCTACTGCTTTCTGAATGATGTTTATCCATTTGTAATACCATTTATCAAGTGTTTCTATACCCTCTTTTGTATCAACAAGAATGTATTTTTCGTTAATTCTCCTAAATGAAACCTGTAAGTCTATTTTTCCCACGTCTATTTTTATAAGCGCTCGTCTGTCAAGCAATTCTATTTCTTTATAAATAGTTTCTTTATAGGGCGATATACAATCCCTTTGAAATAGATACGTATCTGCATATCCTTTATTAAGTTCGAGTTTATGCTTTTGCTTAATGTAGTCAGCCAAATGATTAAAATTATTGGAAATAGCCCAATAGTCATCTTTTCTAAAAAGAAACAGCCCAAAACATCCGATATGGTCCTGCGTGATAGTAATCATATTCTCGTTCTTACTCACCAAAACCCAAGCCCCATCCAAACCATCTGTTTTTGGAGGTATGGGTTTCTCATCCGCTAATAGACCTTCCTCCGTAATACAATATCCATAAAATTTGGAACCAACTTGTGCTAGGTTTTTAGAATCTATAATGAAATAAGGGTAGTTACATTGCAAATCCATTATCATGTGCTCCTTTCCTTACGGCTATAGTCACTAATATCATGGCGCTAACATAATCATCTTTAATTGTAGTTAACATACTCCATTATTATCGCCATTTCGTATCAATGCCTATGGCTCGTTGTTGTCAAACTGTTGGTGAATTGAGTGCCTCTGTTCTCAGAAAGTCAGTGTTTACAATGGTTTTCGCATACCGTGGCATGTCCTGCCGTGGCAGATGAATAATATCTTAATCATTTCTTACTACCTCTTCTATAACCTAACGCATGTTGGTGATGTTGGCAAATGACTTTTTCTTACCAGCAAT
>CADBTK010000191.1 GCA_902797585.1 Erysipelothrix rhusiopathiae | reverse complement strand
CTTTAGATACATTAAGAATACCTGTAGACTTGGCTCTATTTTTAGATCAGCTCTACAGCAAAATACGAAAGGTTGTCATAGAATGAGTAAAGAGAATAGAAATCAATATGAATATTTAGTTTATATCCAATTTGATTCCAGTGCGAAACAATATTCGTTTGGGTCGGATAAACCATATACACAAGGACAACAAGTGGTTGTTGAAACTGTTCGTGGAAAAGAAATGGGAACGGTTTGTAAAGATGCGGTAGAATTTGACCCAAAAAGAATTAAAGGGGAATTAAAACCAATCTTACGCGCTGCTACAAAAAAGGATTTACAAAATAAAGAGGACAATGAACGCGATGTAAAAGATGCCATGAAGGTTTGTCGTAATTGCATTGAAAACTTAGGATTGGATATGCACTTAATCAATGGAGAATATACACTAGACAGATCTAAAGTCATCTTTACCTATGTAGCGGATGAACGCGTGGATTTCCGTCAATTATTAAAAGATTTGGCCGGACAATTACATTGTCGAATTGAACTTCGTCAAATTGGACCTCGTAACAAAGCCAAAATGGTAGGAGGATTAGGAAACTGTGGAATGGAAACATGTTGTTCTCGCTTCTTATCCGACTTTGATACCGTATCAATCAACATGGCCAAAAACCAATTGTTGCCACTAAACATTTCCAAGTTAAGTGGACAATGTGGAAAGTTAATGTGTTGTCTACGATTTGAAAATGAAGAATATACACGTTTACGAGATGGATTACCTAAAATTAATTCACAAATAGAATTTGAAGGATCTCGTTATAAAATTACGAGTATGAATGTGATTCAAAAAACAGCCAAATTAGAAAATCGCGAAGGAGTACTTTTCGTAAGTTTCGAAGAATTGTGGCCAGATAAGGACTTTAGCAATGATTAGACAAAAAAGCTTCCCTGAACAGGGGGCTTGTCTTTATTTAGTGGCAACTCCTATTGGGAACCAACAAGAACTAACCCCACGCGCCAAAGAAATTTTATCGAGTGTAGATATTGTGGCCGCTGAAGATACACGTCATACCAAAGGATTACTACAAGTGCATGGAATACAAGCGCATTTAATCTCGCATCATGAACATAATCAAAATGCAAGTATTGAAACTATTCTTTCTTTGTTGGAAGAAGGA
Source organism: Erysipelothrix rhusiopathiae (assembly GCA_902797585.1). GTDB lineage: Bacteria > Bacillota_I > Bacilli_A > Erysipelotrichales > Erysipelotrichaceae > RUG14284. Next base: position 1,275 of record CADBTK010000191.1, on the reverse strand, counting down.
AAGAAAGTGGCCGTTGTCAGTGATGCTGGGTATCCTTTAATTAGTGATCCAGGAGCTGCTTTAGTTCGTGCTGTAATAGAGAAAGGATATTGTGTGATCCCAGTTAGTGGAGCGAATGCGGCAACCAATGCATTAGTAGCCAGTGGATTAGATACTCAACATTATCTCTATTATGGATTCTTAAACTCTAAAAGTTCAAAAAGAAAAAGTGAACTCAAAACATTAAAAGAGTTTCCTTATACTATGATTTTCTATGAAGCACCACACCGTATTGAAGATATGTTAGAAGATCTATTGGAAGTGTTAGGAAATCGAAAGATTTGTTTAGCTAGAGAATTAACCAAACTTCATGAAGAGTTTATTCGTGGAGACATCCAAGACGTACTAGAAATCTGTGACTCTTTAAAAGGAGAAATGGTTGTGGTAGTGGATGGAAATAAAGAAGAGAAAGAAATAGATTGGGATTCAATGATAGAAGAAGTCCACCTTCTTTCGAAAGATATGCCTACCAATAAGGCCATTAAAAAGATTGCCAAAGAAAAAGGTGTATCAAAGAATGAACTCTACCAAAGAGTATTAGACACCAAACAATAATCTGACAACCCAAAAGGTTGTCTTTTTTGTTGGAAATGGTGACATTTGATTCTAAAAAAGGAGATTTCGTGATAAACAGGGGTTAAAAATAGGGAGATTTCGTGATATATTTATGTTAAAAATAGGGAGATTTCGTGATGAAATACAAAAATATGCTTAATATAAAGCTAAAAAGAAAAATATATGATGAACTTTTGAAATGGAAAAATAAATATGCTCCTGAATATGTGTTATTTATTAAAGGAGCAAGGCGTGTTGGTAAAACTACGATTGCAGAAGAATTAGGGGAAAAGGAGTATAAATCCTATATAACGATTAATTTCCAATCGGCTAATGATGTGATTCGAGATATATTTGTGAACGGTCTACTGGATTTAGATTATTTTTATAATGTGATTCAAATGCAGTATGGAGTAAAACTGTATGAAAGAGAATCGTTAATCATTTTAGATGAAATACAATTATACCCTTTGGCAAGACAAGCGTTGAAGACATTGCTACAAGATGGTCGTTATGATTTTATTGAAACAGGATCTTTAGCTGGGATTACCAAAAAGACACAAAAAGACGAAATATTGATTCCATCCGAAGAGTATGCAGTTGAAATGTACCCGATGGATTTTGAAGAGTTCTTATGGGCGATGGCAGCTGAAATAACGATGCCAGTTGTAAGAGAACATT
>CADBTK010000190.1 GCA_902797585.1 Erysipelothrix rhusiopathiae | reverse complement strand
GTTGGTGTAATAAAGACAGGATTATCTCCATAAACACGTTTGATAATACCAATTACTGGTAAATCTACTTCTTTTTTAATCTCTACTATATCTTCTACCGTATTGGCACGAATCCCTTTGGCTCCACCCCACTTTGCAGCTCTAGCCATTCGTCCCATGATAAAAGATGAATGTAATGGTTCATCTGGCAATGCCTGACACGATACGATTAAATGTCCTTGAATTTGATCAATATTGTTCATGCGTTCCTCCTTTTAGAATAAGTGCTCTTGTTGGAAATAAGCACTTGGTTTTTCTAGATAAATCTTTTCTGTATCCAAGCTATAGTACAATCCGCTTTCTAAAATCTTTTCTTGTAAGGTTCTACGCGTAATGGAAATATTATACCAACGCTTTAAATATGTAATGCACCCAGTAATAGTAATACCCGGATTTCCTGATACCACCTGCAACAAGAAATCTTTAACATTGGATGGGCGTGCACTCTTTTTAAACAACCACGTATTACCCAATGATGTTGTTTGAATATTTGGATTTCCTTTGAATAAAGATTTATAGAATGTATTGGAAAGGGGTTGATCAATATATGACATTTGAGCCAAATAATACTCTGTAAAATATTGTCCCTCTTCTAAAACATTTAATATGTTTTCTACAAATCCATCCAACTCTTCTTTACTTGTTTCCAAAGACTCTAATGTTACATATTTATTCTTTTCCCATTCAAAGATTCGCATTTGTTCTTCTAGTCTAGATAATGCCACTTGAAAACTTGATATTTCTAAATGTCGGTTCTCAATCTCTGAAATGTGTTCTATAATCCATTTCTCAAAATATTTTCCTGGTGAGTATGGATCTTTCAAAATATATCCAACATAGGATTTATAACCCAAGCGTTTCAAAACATAAGGGTCCATTAATTTCGTTGTTAGATGTTGTTGGCGAAGAAGTTTTTCAAAGTCTTCACTGAAATAGAAATCTTGATGTAAAATTCCTTTTAATATTTTATAATCATGACTTTCTAATACACTGGCATCGGCTACTTCAATTCGATTTTCATCGATATAGACATTGAAATTTCTTCGTAAATAAGAAATGAAACTTCCTACATCATACCCATACTTTACAGCCATGATTCGAGCAAAATCATCAACATCTATCGGCGCTCTATTCACTAATTCCGCTTTTACAATTTCATTTTCTTGTCCATTACCAAACTGCAACATCGGCATACGAGATACTTCCATTTGATTGTCATGAATATTATATTTCTCATTTCCTGTTCTTAATAATGAATGCAATTCATATTGATCTCGGATATCATACTTTTCCATGACATCAATATTCTCTTCAAAGATTTTTTTCGTTGATACAATGGTATCCATATATTGCGAAATATTAACTTCATCCATTATGGAACGAACCAAGTTTTCACTAATGACACGATAACGACTTCCCCGCTTTGGTGAATGTACAAGATATCCTTGTCTTGCTATTAATTGAACACGAAAGTCATCCATTTTCCACTCTTCATATTTTTCCGGTAAATATTGATTCAAAATCTTATTGAATCGTTTTTCAACATCGGACTTTTGGAAGTATCCATCAAAACCACGACATGTTGCTTCCAATAGTTCACTGCGGTCCTCTTTAGATATCCAACGATCATATAAATGAAGATAATGTTTTTCCATATAGGCATGAAGTTTTTTACTATTCACACACAACTCTTTGGATACCATTCGACTTAATACACTACCACTTAACGCAATTTTGGCTTGATCCAATTGTTCGCTGAAACGATGGTGAATATATCCCCACGTTGGTTCCATTGCCCCTGTAATTTCATAGAATGTTTCTTTATCCAACCCATATTTAGATAGTAAATCTACATAGATATCTTCTTTTACTGGTGGGAAACAATTGATTTCATTATGAAAAATTTGTCCTACTCGTCCTCTAGATAAAGGAAGACGCAAAGAAGAACCAATATCTTCCATTCTTTCCCCATATAATCGTCTTACCACAATTTGTTTGGCCATCTCATCTTGCATAGAATCAATCACTTCGCTTAATGATTGATTGACGAAAATATTTTTATTGCGATATAAGTTATCAGAAATAGCTTCAATTTCTTCCCTTTCAATCAAATAGGACAAACATTTTTCCAAATAGTCTTGCCCACTTCGAAATAACAATTCTTGTTCAATCGTTTCAATGGAACGGGCTTCTTTACTTCCTCTAAAGTAATCTCGAATATCATCTAATAAAACGCGCATTTTCTTTTCATCCTTGTTATCGACACAAAGATGAAGGGCAAAACGACACGCTTCCATTATTTTATGCCCTGTATATACAGAAAGATCCAATAGTTTTGTGATTTCATTTAAAGATAGGAATAATAATTGTTCTAACTCAATCTTCTCAAAAATATAATCACGAATCATAGGTCGAGATAATCCATAATTCAAAAGTAAATATACGCTATTTCCTTTGATTCCTTGACACTTCTCAATGGCATCACGATGAAGGTCAACAATTTGAAGAATGGATGCAGCTTTTTTGGCATCCAAAAAAGAATCCAAGTGCAATATAAAATCTTCTCGCGGTTCTTGTATGGATATTTCTTGAGAAATGAGATGATTCACAATTTGTGGACAATATGTATAGTCACACAACTTCCAATTCTCGATATAATTTTTCATGATTTCCTCTTAGAAACATTATAACATTCCCACTGCCATACAAAAAGACAGCCAATGAAATTTGACTGTCTCTTTAAATTTATTCATTTTTTCCTTTAACCATTACCATTCCAACTCCACTGACTACCATCATCATAACACTAGCCATAACAGACATTGGTGTTGCGGTTTGCACTCCTTTTGGTTGCACCGGCTTAGGTTGTGGTTTTTTTGGTGTTGGTTTTTTAGGCGTTGGTAGTGGAAGATCACGTTTTGCACCTTTGATTTCTTTTTCTTCCGGGTATTTTGGTGGTTGCGCTTTTACATTGATAAAAGAAACTTCTTGCACATTTCCATCTCCGATGGTTCCTTGCGCATTTGTCTCTTTTACTGTAAATCCTTGTGGCGCAACTTCCGTTACCACATAAGAAATTCCTTCTGGCAAGCCATGAATCACAATATATTCATTGTGTCCTAACTCAATGGAATCTCCACTAGTAATAACACCAGAATATGTTCCATCGTATTCAAATGAATCTTGTGCGTCAAATACTACAGTAAATGTATATTTCACATCATAATCACTTTGATCATAAGAATCTACTACCTTTGTGATTTTTAAATCACCGAATTTATCGGCTTCATTGATTAATTCATAGGTAATATTTCCTTCATCATCAGAAGCACTG
>CADBTK010000189.1 GCA_902797585.1 Erysipelothrix rhusiopathiae | reverse complement strand
CAAAAGCCAAGGTAAAAAGTTAATTGAAATCTTGAATGAATTTGGAATTAATGCTGAATTGGTACAAATCCACATTGGACCGAGTGTTACTAAATTTGAAATAAAACCAGAACTAGGAGTTCGTGTTAATCGTATTTCCAACTTACAAGGAGATATTAAAATGGGATTAGCGGCTACTGATATTCGTATCGAAGCGCCGATTCCAGGTAAGAATGCGGTAGGAATTGAAATTCCAAATGTGGAAAAGACAACCGTTCAAATGAAAGATTTGATGCGCTCAATTCCTGCTAAGAATGCCAATAAGAAATTATTATTCTGTTTAGGGAAAGACTTAATGGGTGAATCGGTCTATGGACAATTGGATAAGATGCCTCACTTGTTGATAGCCGGTGCAACCGGTTCTGGTAAATCTGTTTGTGTTAATGCGATTATTTCTTCGCTACTGATGCGTACACGACCAGATGAAGTGAAGTTAGTATTAATTGACCCGAAAAAAGTTGAATTTACACCATATGCGGATGTTCCGCATTTGATTGCCCCAGTCATTACCGATGGAGAAATGGCCAATAAAGCATTAAAAGTTGTTGTTGCTATGATGGATCATCGTTATGAGCTCTTTGGTGAAGCCGGTGTTCGTAATATTGCTGGATATAATGAATATGTATCTAAGTATCCAGAAGATGGACTTGCACCATTACCACGAGTGGTAGTCATTATTGATGAGTTAGCTGACTTAATGCTAGTAGCGGCTAAAGAAGTTGAATCGAGTATTCAACGTATTACCCAATTAGCGCGTGCTGCTGGTATTCATTTAATTGTAGCGACCCAACGTCCAAGTGTGGATGTTATTACTGGGGTCATTAAAGCAAATATTCCTAGTCGTATTGCCTTTGCCGTTTCTCAAGCGGTTGACTCTCGTACGATCCTTGATCAAACGGGAGCTGAGCGTCTATTAGGAAATGGGGATATGTTATATCTACCAAATGGAGAAACCTCACCAAAACGAATTCAAGGTGTCTTCATTCAAGATGATGAAGTTAATGCGATTAGCTCTTATGTGAAAAAACAAGCCAAACCGCAATACGACGATGCCTTTATTCAATTAAGAGAAATTGCCAGTCAAGGTGGACAAGTATCGCCTGAGGCGGCAGACCCTTTATATGAGGAAGTGAAGTCATTTGTGATTCAACAACGAAAAGCATCTACTTCTTTGATTCAACGTCGATTCTCAGTCGGATATGCTCGTGCTGCAAGATTAGTTGATATATTAGAAGCAGAAGGAGTCATTGGTCCAGCTAATGGAAGTAAACCACGTGAAGTCTACGTGCAAAATACTTTAGAAGACCAAGACGACTATGTATAATATCTGTAATAGAAAGTATTATTATGAACATTTATATCAATTCAACAAAAGGAAAAGATGAAGCCATTTCTGGATTGGTTACCTTGGGTGATTTTGTCTATGTCAGTGGACAATATGGACAAGGGGATACCATTGATGAACAAACCAGATCGGCTTGTAGTCAAATTCAAAAACAACTTGATTTAATGAAATTGAAAATGCATCACGTTGTAAAAACAACGATTTATGTAACAGATTTTTCATTAAAAGATCGAGTCTTAAAAATTTATCAAAGTTATTTTGAAGCACCATATCCTGCAAGTACTGTTATTCAAGTAGATGGTCTAGGGCAAGGGGTTCATGTATGTATTGAAGCCCAAGCTATTGATACGACTCGCTTTGAAAGACAAGAAAGCAAAAGTTGTGATGATTGCCAAGGATGTTAAAGCATTTGTAGATATTGTCGAATAATATACATATTGCGTAATATTCTTTGCGGGTGATAACAATCTAGATGTGTATGATCATGAAATGTAATCGTACACATCTTTTTTTGTGTGGTAATGGATTGAATATTGGCATAATTGATCCATATACAATCGTATTGACGAATAGGATGAATGGGAAAGAAGATATGTTGGCTGTCAATGACTATAGGAATATAGCGATTAATATGCATGGCATGAGAAAAACTTTGTCTTCTTCCTTTTAATGAAGATCCGTTTTCTAGACAACAGGCATTTAAATAACTTTCGATATTGGGAAAGGATTCATACGAACATTTATCTTCTTGTACTTTACAAACACAAGCATCCATATAGTCGTAGTATAAATAATTGGCCATAAAAAAACCTCCATTTGCATCGTAACAAATGAAGGTGTCTTTATTCTTACAACCAATGAATGGTATTTTCTGTTCCTTTTTTAATCTTTTCAATGTTGGTATGGTGACGAGTAATAACCAGGATTGTCATTAACCAACTGGCTAATATCATTAATAGATTATCGATATTCGCAATATTTAAAGAAGTCATAATGGTAAAGCTACTGGCAAGTACTGCACAGATACTTGCTAAAGAGACAAACTTGAATAAGTATAGAATGATAAAAAACATAAGTAGAGGAATAATTAACATCCATGCATTATGGAAAATAAAGATCCAACTCGATAATAAGAATCCAAATGTACTAGCCACTGCTTTTCCACCTTTAAATCCAGCAAAGATAGGGAAACAATGTCCTACACAACAGGCAAGTCCTGTCCAAATGGCAGTAACAGGGGAAACATGACTGGCTACTCCAACGGCTAAGACGACTTTTAAAGCATCTAATAAAATAACCGCAATTCCTACTTTTTTACCTAAGACTCTTCCCGCATTGGTTCCTCCTAAATTTCCAGATCCATGTTCACGAACATCGGTACGAAACATCAATTTTCCAATGACCAATGCAAAGGGAATAGACCCTAATAAATATCCTAAAACCAAACATAAAATCGTTCGTATCATATGACTCACCTCTGTATAATTTTAGCACTTTTTTTTACCTTTTAACAATTGAAACTGATGTTAAAAAAACATATAATTGACTTTGGAATGAGGAGATTTTATGCCGAAACAACAATACAATGAATCCAGTATTGAAATCATGGAAGGTCTTGAGGCTGTACGTAAACGTCCTGGGATGTATATTGGTTCAACCGATAGCCGTGGTTTACATTACTTGGTTTGGGAAATTGTCGATAATGCGGTGGATGAAGCCTTAAATGGTTTTGGAAATGAAATCCGTATTACATTAAATAAAGATAATTCTGTAACCGTCCAAGACCAAGGACGTGGAATGCCTGTAGGTAAACATGCCAGTGGGGTAAGTGCCTTACAGGTTATTTTTACTGTTCTACACGCTGGGGGAAAATTTAGTTCCCAAGGTGGATATCGTAGCTCTGGAGGTCTTCATGGAGTTGGTGCCAGTGTTGTCAATGCCTTAAGTAAATGGTGTAAAGCAACCATCTATGATGGGAAAGACATTTGGTCTATGACTTTTGAAGATGGTGGAAAAAAGATTGGAAAGCTTGTACATGAAGGGAAAACCAATCGTACAGGAAGTACCGTTCAATTCTTGCCAGATTATGCCTTATTTAAAGACAAGCGTTTTTCTTTTTCACGTATTTGTGACCGTGCCCAAGAAGATGCCTTTTTATTAAAAGGATTAAAGATGGTGGTCATCGATAATCGAAAAGATAAAAGAGAACGTACATTTGAATATGAAAATGGATTGGAAGCCTTTATCCAAGAAGTGAATGAAGATCGTACACCAATGCATGATCCCATTAGTTTTTCTGGTGAAGTGAATGATATTAAAGTCGAAGGATGTTTCCAATATACCGATCAATATCATGAAAATATCTTTAGTTTTGCCAATATGGTTCGTACGGTTGATGGTGGTAGCCATGAAACAGGAGCTAGACAAGCTTTTACGAAAGTCTTTAATGAATATGCCAAGAAGAATAATTTCTTAAAAGAAAAAGATAAAGGATTTGAAGGAAATGATGTTCGTGAAGGATTAACTTTAGTCATTAACTTAACCATTCCTGAACAATATCTTCAATTCGAAGGGCAAACCAAAGGGAAATTAGGAACACCAGAAGCTAGACCAGCTACCGAAAATATTGTCTCTGAAAACTTACGTTATTTCTTAGAAGAAAATAAGAATACAGCCGATGCCTTAGTAAGAAAGATTATTCAAGCGGCCAATGCCAGAAATGCAGCTAGAAAAGCTAGAGATGAAAGTCGTAAAGGAAAAGGAAAACAACGTACGGAAAAAATTCTTTCTGGGAAACTAGCCAGTGCGCAAAGTAAAGATGCCCGTCGTAAAGAGTTATATCTAGTCGAAGGGGATTCTGCCGGTGGTTCAGCTAAACAAGGAAGAGATTCCAAATACCAAGCCATCTTACCTTTACGAGGAAAAGTATTAAATACAGAAAAAGCGAAATTGGATGCGATTCAAAAGAATGAAGAGCTTAATACCATCATTCATGCTCTAGGAGCTGGTGTTGGAGAAAGCTTTAGTGCCCAAGATTCCAATTATCATAAAGTCATTATTATGACCGATGCCGATGATGATGGAGCACACATTCAAAACTTATTATTAACTTTCTTTTTCCGCTATATGCGTGATTTGATTGAACAAAGAATGTTATATATTGCCTTACCACCGTTGTATCGTATCGCCAAAGGGAAAGAAGAGTATTATCTATACTCGGATGAAGAATTAAATATCAAACGAAAAGAATTAAAAGGTGGATATACTCTAACTCGATACAAAGGGTTAGGGGAAATGAATGCCAGTCAATTATGGGAAACAACCATGAATCCAGAAACACGTACTTTATTATGTGTGGATATTGAAAATGCCTCACTAGCCGAACGTCATGTCGCCCAATTTATGGGAGATCGTGCTGACTTGCGTCGTAGTTGGATTGAGGATAATGTGGAATTTACCTTAGAAGATGATTACACACAGGAGGTGAATGACTAATGGCTAAGAAAAAAGTCGTTGAAGAAAAGGTCCTGCGTGAAAATCTAGAAGACATTATGGCGGACCGTTTTGCCCGTTACTCAAAATATATTATTCAAGAGCGTGCTTTACCCGATGCGCGTGATGGATTAAAACCAGTACAACGTCGTATTTTATATGCGATGTATGAAGATGGAAATACATACAACCGTCCTTATCGAAAATCGGCCAAAACAGTAGGGAATGTTATTGGGAATTATCACCCACATGGAGATAGTTCGGTTTATGATGCCATGGTGCGTTTAAGCCAAGATTGGAAAATAACCCTTCCTTTAGTCGATATGCAAGGAAACAATGGGTCTATTGATGATGACCCAGCTGCTGCCATGCGTTATACCGAAGCACGTTTATCTAAAATCAGTGACTACTTAATGGATGGGATTGATAAAGATACAGTTGAATGGGCACCCAACTTTTCCGATGAAAAGATGGAACCCACTGTTCTTCCTTCTCGTGTACCAAACTTATTAATCAATGGGGTCACAGGGATTGCCGCCGGATATGCGACGAATATTCCACCGCACAACCTAAATGAAGTGGTGGATGCGATTATTTATCGAATACAAAACCCTGAATGTTCTTTAGAAGAATTGATGAAATTTGTCAAAGGGCCTGACTTTCCAACCGGTGGAATTGTCATGGGGAAAGAAGGAATTAAAGATGCCTTTACTACTGGAAAAGGAAAAGTCATTGTTCGTTCCAAAGTAGAGGTTGTAAAAAATAGAAGTAACCAACAATTGGTGGTAACAGAAATTCCTTATGATGTTGTCAAATCCAACATGGTTAAAAAGAT
>CADBTK010000188.1 GCA_902797585.1 Erysipelothrix rhusiopathiae | reverse complement strand
TATAACGTTGAAGAATACTTTGTACTCCTCTTGCTACTTTATAGTGTCTTTCCCCTACTACTAATGGATCTAGAATACGAGAACTTGATTCTAGTGGCTCTACGGCTGGATAGATTCCTAAAGCAGCAATTCCACGATCCAATACGACCTTGGCATCCAAGTGTGTAAAGGCTGTAGCTGGTGCTGGGTCTGTTAAGTCATCCGCTGGTACATAAACCGCTTGAACGGAAGTAATGGACCCTTGGTTTGTAGAAGTAATACGTACTTGAAGTTGACCCATTTCAGTAGCTAATGTTGGTTGATAACCGGCTGCCGAAGGGATACGTCCTAACAAGGCACTTACTTCCGATCCTGCTTGGGTAAAACGGAAGATGTTATCAATAAATAACAACACGTCTTGGTTTTCTTTATCACGGAAGTTTTCCGCCATAGTTAATCCTGTTAGACCAACACGCATTCTGGCACCTGGAGACTCATTCATCTGTCCATATACCAAAACAGTTTTATCCAATACGCCACTTTCTTTCATTTCATAGTACATGTCGTTTCCTTCACGAGTACGTTCTCCTACTCCTACAACGACAGATTTTCCACCATGTTCTGTGGCAATGTTGTGAATTAACTCTTGAATTAATACGGTTTTCCCTACTCCGGCTCCACCGAACAATCCAATTTTTCCACCTTTCATATATGGACACAACAAGTCAATGACCTTAATCCCTGTTTCCAAAGGTTCACTTTGTGTGGATTGTTCATCAAAGGCAGGTGCATCACGGTGGATTGGCATTCTTTCAACGGATGAGTCAATTTCTCCCAAACCATCAATTGGACGCCCTAAAACGTTAAACATACGTCCTAGAATTTCATTTCCTACAGGTGCTTGAATTGGTTTTTGAGTATCGATGGCTTCCATATCACGTTTTAATCCATCTGTTGATCCCATGGCAATACAACGAACTTGGTCCGCTCCAATCCCTTGGGCAACTTCTAGAACTAAACTTTCTTGACCTTCAATCGGTACTTCAATCGCCGTCAACAAATCAGGCAAGTGATCTTCGTCAAACTTAACATCAACGACCGGTCCAATGACCTGTGCAATTTTACCAATATTTTGAGGCATCGTTTTCCTCCTTCTATTTTAAGGCGTTGGCCCCTCCGACAATATCGATGATTTCGTTTGTGATCGCCGATTGTCGCGCTTGGTTATAAGCCAACATTAATTCGTCATGTAACTCATTGGCATTATCAGTAGCTGCTTCCATCGCCATTCGACGACTGGCTTGTTCACTGGTCTTGCTTTCGAGATAACGTGCATATAACATGGAACGAACGACAAGTGGAATGATTGTATCCAACATTGCACTTTCTTTAGGTTCAAATTCTGTTAATGCATTGACACTTTCCAAGTCTTCTTTTGGTTGTACTGGCAATACCGTTTCTAATCGTGGTTGGTATGTCAGTGTATTTTTGTAATGCGTATATAAGATTTGAATTTTAGAGATTTCTTTTCTCTTAAATAGGTCTAATGCCATATCCATCTCTTTTGATAAACGACCATATGCCGTATCTAAGTTCAAATCTTCGATATTTGATTCCAAGTCGACATGATGCGCTTGCGCCCAAGTTTCTCCTCGAGCACCAATCATGATGATTTTATCTTCTTCATTGATTGCATTTTGCATAAAACGTAGGACATTGGCATTATAGCTTCCACATAATCCCATATCACTAGCAATCACAAAGACCAACGCAGGTTTGCCTTCATTTTCTTTTGTTGCATACGAATCATTAACGGAGTTTAACGCAAAGTGTAGAGCTTTTTCTAACCCTAGTGCATATTCATGGTTTTGTTCCATGGCTTTTCTTTGTTTCGTTAACTCTGTCGATGCAATTAATTGCATAACTTTCGTAATCTTTTTCGTGGAATCAACAGAACGGATACGATTTTTTATTTCTTGTCTACTCAGCGCCATCGTCTGCACCTCTTAAGGCCGCATACGATTTTCCAAACGCATCCAGCGCTTTTCTCATATCCTGCTCTAAAGCTTCATCTAACGCTTGTTTTTCTTCAATTTGATCCAAGACATATGGATACTCACTTTGAACAAAGTTCAACATGTTTTCTTGATAGTCTTGAACATCCTCAACTTCTACATCTTTCAAATATTTATTCTTTGCAGCAAATAAAGAAAGAACTTGTTGAGCTACCGTTAATGGTTGGTATTGTTTTTGCACCAACAATTGTTCCAAACGTGCCCCATGATCCAAAATTTCTTTTGTACTAGCATCTAGGTCAGAACCAAATTTCGCAAAAGCTTCCATTTCATGGTATTGCGCTAATTCCAACTTCAATGAACCAGACACTTGTTTCATGGCTTTAATTTGGGCTGCAGATCCTACACGAGAGACACTTAACCCACTATCGACACTTGGACGAATCCCAGCATTAAACATATCTGTGTTTAAGAAGATTTGTCCATCGGTAATGGAAATAACGTTGGTTGGGATATAAGCAGAGATATCTCCTGCTTGCGTTTCAATAATAGGTAACGCTGTTAAAGATCCTCCGTTTCCTACACTTTGATCCAAACGTGCAGCACGTTCTAATAGACGAGAGTGTAAGTAGAATACATCCCCAGGGTAGGCTTCACGTCCAGGTGGACGACGAAGTAATAAAGACATTGTACGATAAGCTACCGCATGTTTTGATAAATCATCGTACACAATTAATACGTCTTTCCCTTGTTCCATCCATTCTTCTCCCATTGCACATCCGGCATATGGAGATAAATATTGTAATGGCGCAGAGTCACTGGCTGTAGATACAACGATTGTTGTATAATCCATGGCTCCTTCGCGTTTTAATTTTTCTACAATGTTTGCCACTGTACTGGCTTTTTGTCCGATGGCTACATAAATACAGTACACATCGGTATCTTTTTGATTCAAAATTGTATCAATCGCAATGGCCGTCTTTCCTGTTTGACGGTCCCCGATAATCAGCTCACGTTGTCCTCGACCAATTGGAATCATTGAGTCTAAGACTTTCAATCCTGTTTGTAAAGGCACAGATACACTTTTTCGTGTCATTACACCGGGAGCCACTCTCTCAACCGGACGAGTCGCTGTAGTTTCAATTGGTCCTTGTCCATCAATTGGTTGTCCCAAGGCATTGACTACACGTCCTAGTAAGGCATCCCCTACTGGAACTTCGACAATATGCTCGGTACGCTTGACAGGGTCTCCCTCTTTAATGTCAGGATTTTCTCCTAGTAATACAACTCCGACGTGGTCTTCTTCCAAGTTCATGACCATTCCATAAATGTCATGTGGAAATAAAACCAACTCAGACATCATCGCATTACGCAGTCCGTAAACCATCGCAATTCCATCTCCGATGGAAATGACGGTTCCACTTTCTGTTAATTCCAAATCCTGATCAATGTTACTGATCTGAGCTTTGATTAACTTGCTGATTTCTGCTGGATTTAAACTCACAGAATCACCACCCTTTTCTAGCTATTTTTCTTAATTGTTTCTTTCATTTTTTCGGCTTTCGATAACAATGTATTATCCAAGACAAATTCTTGAGTTTTTACACGCAATCCACCGATTAATTCTGGATGTACTTCGACATTCAGTTTGATTTCTTTTTTTAATTTCTCGCTTAAAACTTGACGTAATTGTTCTTGTTGATCATCATCCAATGCATGTGCGCTTTCAACCAAAACAACTTCACGGTTTTCTCTTTCGTTAAGCAAAGTCACAAAATTGTCGTATATTTGCTCTACATATGCCGCACAGTTATGACTGGCAAGTACGGATAAGAATCGATTCAATAAAGGATCGTAATCAGAACCAATAATCTTTTGAATCATTGCTTCTTTTTCTTTCTTTAATACTTTTGGATGTTTCAAGTACAACGTTAAGTCATTGTTTTCTTTCCATAAATCGGCACAGTCTTTTAACTGACTTAAAATGGTTTCCACTTTATTTTCTTCCGTGGCCAATTCCAATAGAGCCGAACTATACGGTCTAATGTCTACCATTCTTGTTGCCCTGCCTGTGCAATGAACTCATCCACCAATTGTTTTTGTGTGGCAGCATCCATTTCTTTATTCACTAATTTCTTAGCCGCTTCAATTGCTACATCTGAAATAGCTTCTTTCATTTGATCTTGTGCTTTAATTCGATCACGGGCCATTTCTTCTTGCGCTCTTTCTTTGATGCGTTCTGCTTCAGAATGTGCAGATTCTAAGATTTGTTTTTTCTGTTCATTCGCATTGGCACGAGCTCCTTCAATGATTTCATGGGCATCTTTACCCGCTTCTTTCATTTTATTGTCATATTGCTCTTTTTGTGCCAAAGCTTCTGACTTCAATTGAACACTTGAGTCAATGTTTTCTTGAATAAAATCTTGACGCGCTTGTACAAAGCCTAAAATTTTATCCCAGAAAAAATGTTTCGCAAATAAAATAATGAGTCCGGTGGAAATCAAAACCATGACAACGTCTGTAAGCGAAATTCGCAAATAGTTACTGACGTTAAAATCAATCATATATTCCTACCTCTTTCGATTTATCCTTTTAAGAAAATCAATAAAATCGCGATAACCAATGCATAGATACCAGTAGTTTCTGCCAAGGCAATCCCTAATACCATTGTAGATTGGATTTTTGTTTGTGCATCCGGGTTACGTCCTACTGCTTCTGCCCCTTTACTAGCAGCAATCCCTTGCCCGATACCAGGCCCTAACCCAGCTACCATCGCAATACCGGCTCCTAAACAAGCCATTCCTCGTACAAATTCTTCATTAAACATAATCCGTTTCCTCCTTTTATTCTTCTGGTGTGGTTACTTGTTCACCTAGGAAGTAAGATCCTAGTGTGAAGAAAATGAATGTTTGTATTAAAGCTGAAAAACAATCAAAATACATATGTAAAAACGGTGTGGCTATGAACCCCAATGCTCCCCAAGGCATGGTTGCTTTCATCAAAGAATACACCAACATAGTAATGATGTATCCAGCCAACATATTCCCAAATAAACGCATTGTCAATGAAATTACAGGTGCAATTTCACCAATAACATTTAAGGGAAATAGAAAAAAGAATGGTTCCATTAACTCTTTAATTCGATTGATAATTCCACCTTTAGCAATTCCATGGAACTGCACCATCAAGAAAATACAGAATGCAAGTGTTGCATTAAAACTTACATTGGATGTTGGGTTTTGTAATCCTAACAATCCCATTAAGTTGGCAAATACCATCATGATAATTAAAGTTCCAAAGTAAGGCATATAGTGAATTGTCTTATCCTTTAAGTTTCCTTCAGTCACAAACTTTGTTAAATTAACTAATTCTTCAGCAATATAAACAAGTCCTGTTGGTTTTTTCGTTGGGTCTGCCTTCTCTACTTTCTTACCGGCAACATAGAAGAAAATCGCAAAGACGATACATAGTCCAAACCAAACTAAGATTGATTGTGGAATCTCAAGAATATAATTTCCAATCTTCAGAGTTAATTCACTGGGTTGTTGTCCCATTCTCATTCCTCCTTTCTAACCATGCGTATAATAATAACGCACATTTATGAGCCAGGAATCCTGCCAAAATACTCCAGACAGAAAATCCTGTCCACAAGCCTACGATGAATACTAGTGCATAGACTAAGAAGCGCATCGCATAGCTTGTCATTCCTTTGGTTTTCAAATCTGCTTGTGAAGATAATGAATAGGCTAAACGAACAATCATCAAATATCCTAGCCAGCCCATCATCATCCCAATCCATACACCAATTAATCCCCTTATCCCATCAATGAATGTAAATGCTAGAGAGAATAATCCTCCTAGAATAAGCGTTAATTTTAGTATGGAAGCATGCATTTGTTTCATTATTTTGTTCCGAAAATACGGTCACCAGCATCTCCAAGACCTGGTACAATATATCCATTTTCGTTTAATTTTTCATCTAGATCCGCTAAGAAGATATCTACATCTGGATGTGCTTTTTCTACCGCTTTCACTCCTTCAGGAGCTCCTACTAGACAAACCAATTTAATATTTGTGGCTCCTTGATTTTTCGCCATATCGATAGCTGCTACCGCAGATCCACCTGTTGCCAACATAGGGTCAACAATTAATACACAAGCTTCATGGAAGTTGTTTGGATATTTTTCAAAATAAACTTTTGGTTGTAACGTTTCTTCATCACGATACATTCCAATGTGAGCAACCTGGGCAGTAGGAATCAAATCCAAAATTCCAGTTACCATACCGAGTCCTGCACGTAAAATAGGAACAACCACAACTTTTTTTGCTAATTCTTTCCCCACATATGGAGCCACTGGTGTTTCAATGTTGATATCGTTTAATGGTAAGTTACGAGTGACTTCGTATACCATCAACCCACCAATTTCATCCAAGTTTTGACGGAAGTCTTTTGTTCCTGTGTTTTTGTCACGCATAATTGTTAATTTGTGACGGATCAAAGGGTGATCAAATACTGTTAACATAATCTATTTCTCCTTTATTTATCATTTAAGTCCAATTGTCCTAGTACCAATGGTTCAAACTGACTGGCTGCTCGAACACGTATTCCAGAAAGTGGCAAAGATTGTTTACGGAAGGTATCTTCCATTACTTCCAGTGCCAACTCTGGATGATTGGCTTCTTCTGACAAATGAGCTAGAACGATCTCTTTTGTTTGGGTATTTACGATCTGCGATAAGTTATGTGCACTATCTTCATTACATAAATGCCCGCTATCTCCTAATATTCGTTGTTTAACAAACATCGGTCTAGATGTTTTTAATAATTGTTGAATATCATGGTTACTTTCAAATATATAATAATCCGCATTTTCTAATTCGGATTTAAATCGATTAGGTATAAACCCTGTATCTGTAATATACACTAGTTTTTCTTCTTGTGATTGAATAACATACCCTACAGTATCGGGAGAATCATGGGATAAACCAATGACACTAATCTGTAAAGATCCAATAGTAAATGTTTCCGCTGGTTTTACTCGACGATGATCATTGATATCTTTAATATCACAATAAGAATATATCGGTTTATTTTTAAAGTGTTTAATTTGTGAGACATGATCTGTATGTGTATGTGTCACAAGAAGACCATCAAGATCTTCCAATTGGACACCTGCTCGTTCAATCGATCCCATCAAATACTTTTTTGTTGAACCACAATCGATTAATAAGGTGGTATCACGGTCTCGAATCAGGCAACTATTTCCTTTCGATCCGCTACATAATAAATCCATCCGCATGGATTATAAACCCTCTTTTGCGATAGTGCTAAATCGAGATATATTCTTTTCAAATACCAAATTAACCGTTCCTGTTTCTCCATTACGGTGTTTGGCAAGAATTAAGTCAACAACTTGCACTGGATTCTGATCCGCTTCACGATCGTAATAATCTTTACGGTTAACAAACATAACGATATCGGCATCCTGTTCAATTGAACCAGACTCACGTAAGTCGGACAATTGTGGTTCGTGATCAGAACGTTCTTCAATACGACGTGATAACTGTGATAAGGCAATAACCGGACAGTTTAATTCCTTGGCCATAATCTTCAAACCACGTGAAATTTCCGATACGGCTTGTTGTCGATTGGCAGCCAAAGCTGGGTTAGCTACTGTGATCAATTGTAGATAATCAATGACTACCAAGGATAAGTCCCCATGTGTACTCATTAATTTTTTACACTTAGAAAATATCGCATTGGGAGTCAAACTCGATGTATCATCAATAAATATATTTCGTTGTCCTAATTTAGTGGCTGCTTTGTGTAAATTATCTATATCTTTTGGCGTTAAAGTGTTTCCTTTATTCACTTTTCCCCCATCCACATGACTTTCACAACTCAACAGACGTTTCATCAATTGCTCACTAGGCATTTCCAGAGAAAACATTGCCACATTCCCAGGGTTGTTTTTAGCCACCATATTCACAAAGTTTAATGCCAAAGCACTTTTTCCCATCGCTGGACGTGCTGCTAGAATGATTAAATCGCCTGGATGAAACCCATTGGTCATTCTATCTAAATCTTTTAATTCTGTACTAATTCCTGTTACTCCATTTGGTTTTGAACGAAGTTCCTTAATTTCATCCAAAACACGGTTAGCAACATCCTTACTACTTTGGAATTCTGAACCTTGACGATTTCTCGTTACATTATTAATCAATGATTCAACAGTATCCAAGTATTCGTCTTGGTCTAGATCCGATAAATCACGAATTTGATCCATGGCCTTATATATTTCTCTTTTTTGTGCCGTGTTTTGTATTTCTCTTATATATCCTGGAACATTTTGGATACTAATAGCTCCATTGATAAGTGTTGCGATATACTCTTCACCACCAGCTAGTGGCAATTTATTTACACTACGCAAATAATTGATTATATATCCTATTTCCATAGGTTCTTCACGTTTGTCGATAACGGTCATAGCTTCAAACAAGACTTCATGATTTTGTAAGTAGAATTGGCCAGGTTGTAAATCCGCCTCTTTACATAATCCCATCGCCTCGTCAAAAACCATAATCGAACCTAGTAAATCACGTTCTAAATCGGATGATTGAGGTAAATTGGTATTTGTATTCATAAATTACTTTTCCCTCACTCTCACAACGATTTCTCCAATGACTTGATTTTTATATAAGTCCACTTTTACACGCGTAGTACCAAGTGAGGTAATTGGTTGTTCTAAACGAATCTTTTGTTTGTTCACAGCAATTCCTTTTTGGTTTAACGCTTGCACTATATTTTTGGAAGAAACAGATCCGAAGGCTTGTCCTTCTTTTCCTGTTTTTAAATGGAATTCAATTGGTGTTTTAGCCAATTGTTCTTTCACTTTTTCAGCTTCTGCTTTTTTAGCATCTTCTTCTTTTTGGCGTTGTGCTAATTGGGAATTCAATACTTTTTTACTTCCTTCTGTATAGGGAATTGCCAAATTGTTTTTCATTAAATAGTTACGAGCATACCCATCACTAACGTCTTTGACTTCGTCTTTTTTCCCTACTTTTTTAACATCCTCAAGCAAGATGACTTTCATTTGGCTCCTCCTTTAATAATTTTAATAATTGTTGTTTCAATTGAGTTGGGTCTAAATCATTGCGTTCTACAGCTGCTGCACTGAAGTGCCCACCTCCATGTAGTTGTTCTACAATTTTTTGCACATTATAAGATCCATCACTTCGTGCCGATAAAGCACTCCAATGATTTCTCCCTTTTAAACGACTAATCACAAAACTAGCTTGGCATCCTTTAATTAACAATAAGTTTTGCGCAACGGTTGCCAAAGTTGTTTTGTCTACTGCTTCATCCAAACACGCCACCATAAATTGATTACCAAATGGTTGAGCCTCTTGGATTAAACGATTACGAATCGCAAAATCTTCATAATCAATACATAAAGCTTTTTCTGCTACATTTGGATTCGCTCCCCATGAACGTAATAAAGCTGTTGCTTCAAATGTTCGAGCATCTGTATGCATTTTAAAACGGTTGGTATCCACCAATATTCCTAAATACATAATGGTTGCTTCCGCTTCATAAATAGGTACATGGTTAGGAATTGTATGTAACATTTCAGCTATTAATTCACACGTTGAACTGGCACTACTTTCGACATAAGACAACATTGGATGTTTAACATATTCTTGTCCACGACGATGGTGATCAATCACAATAATCTTTTTCGCTTCATCGACAAAATCTTTCGCACTTGAAATCGTTGGTAGTCCATGATCAACCATTACTAATAAATCTTGTTCTCGATTCATCATTTCCATTGCTTCTTCAACAGAAACAAAACTATGACGATCATAAATCGTTGATGCATATTTTTCCATCAAAGATTCAAGTTGGGCATCTTTTGGAATATCTTTCAAAATAATATAAACAGGTTTTTTCAATGCTTTTATCCAAGCAGACATTCCTAATGCAGCTCCCATGCAATCAAAATCTGTATCTATATGACCTGCAATAAAGATTTGTTTACTATCATAAATAGCTCCTTGAATGGTTTGAGCCATAGTATGTACACGCACTTTCGAACGAGCTGAACCGCTTTCGCTATTTCCACCAATGTATTGCACACTACCATTGGCATCTCTAAAAGCTACTTGATCTCCTCCACGACTTTGAGCTAACTCAATTAATTCACTAACCATATTATCTAATAAATTAAAATCGTTGGTCCCATACGCAAAAGCCATACTTAATGAGATAGAAACATCCATACTCTTAGCTTCATCTTTGATTTCTTGTAAGATCTTAAAGTTTTCCTCTTTCACTTGTTCAAAAACTTTTTTATTAGTCACTACAAAGAAACGATCTTCTCGTAAACGACGAATCAACATTCCATTTTTCTTTGCCCAAGAAATTAAAGGAACACGTAATTTGGTATTAATCGCAGCCATGATTTCTTCATTTTCGTAACTTTGGTATTCCATATAGTTATCTAGTTGCATCAATCCTACTACGACACCATTATCATCATAACGTTTTGCTAAGTTTTCAAAAGAAGTAATATCCTTTACATACAACAAGTTGGAATCTTTTTTACGAGTAATTTCATATGTCGATTCTTGATCATGGGCAATGACCATATCTACTTGACCTTCCATCAATTTACGAACTTCACTTGCCCAAGAAGTTACTTTCTTTTGCTTCAAATCCAATCCACGATCTTTAAAGAAAGAAGACGTCCAAGTCACAATATACTCATCGTCATAAGTCAACATTCCGATATTACCAAAATCTAGAGCATCTTTAGCATCTTTCCCTAGAACACGAGAAACATCCGCGTCCACTTTAACCCCTTGTTTTCGAAAGGAATACCACAAACCAAAAAAGGCGATACTAAAAACAAGCGCACATAAAAAAGCACCTGCTGCAATCACCAATTGTTTTTGTGTTATTTCATAAATGACAATTCCTGTGTCAACTAAAAGTGCCATTAAAAAGTATAACTGCCACTTTTCAAATTCTTTCATAATCAATCCCTCATAAAAACATAATTCTTACGAATCTGTAATAAACAGTCTAATAGACCCGAAATAATCCAGATCCATTGTAAGAGTGGAATCCATGCCCCTATGATTGAAAACGGAATTCGCTTCCGTTGTTTATTGTAAATACATAGTGATAAAAAATAAATCACTCCGAAGTAATCCAACAAGATTAAATCTACTAAAAATAATACCTGTAAAACTACTCGGACCCCTTCATTTAAGTTTAACATATTTTGACTCAAAATAAACAAGATTCCAATTGCCAAAGATAGAAATCCAAACCATCGTGGAGAGGACATTTCTACTGGTGAATGAAGCCTTGCGATAGGAATCTTTAGACTCATACAAACTCGTAGTGCTACTAGATGAATTGGCAATGCTTGTAACATTCCAGAAATCAATACAAAAAGTAACACAAGTGTCTCCATACGAATCCACGGTGCATTTTCAATTAACCATTGAAAGTCTCTAGCTAAATCATATCCAAATAGTCCTGCCCACAAATAAATAATCATGGCATTTCCGATTACCGATATGATAAAGGTGATAAGAAAATTACGCATATGCGGCCACTGATGGTAAAGACCCCATCCATAAATAAAACCAGATAGTATCGCCATCCATGAATAAAACCATGTGGTAAATGACCCAAACAAAAAAGTCATTAATGCCATAGATATGGCAACCACACCAGAAATACTTCTTCCATGCATTGCGGTATAAATTAAAATTGGAAAAGCGAACAACCATGGTGCGCTTAATTCAATTGTTAATGCGGTTTGTTGGTTTAATAGAAGCAATATGGCATATAAGGCTGTAGCCATTGCTCCACGAGTAATATGTTTTGTTTCCATACCCATTATTCTATTCTAATTATCGTGAAAGTAAACTCTATTTTTTATCGCAAATCTCAAAGTGATATTCTTTATCAAAATATCCATTTAGAAATGCTTGAGCTAAGCTTTTATCACGAATATTTTTCTTTGCATCTTCAATACTAAACCATGCATAATGATCAATTTCTTCATTGGATTGAACTTGTCCAGTTGTGATAGCTGTAAAGTTCATCATTAAAGTATTGGAACGTTGATAATAGTGTGAACGATTAAAGATAACTTCTCTTACATCCAACCCTACTTCTTCTTTAATTTCTCTTTTCACTGCATCTTCTGCATCTTCCCCTTGATTAACATATCCTGCCACCAAGATATACCCTTTTTTCCCATATTGTTCAATCAATAAAACTTGATCTTGATTTTCATTTAATACAACCATACTAACCGCTACATTAAACATAGGAAATCGAAATTGTTGACAACTAGGACAATATGGAATAACCCCTTCTCCATCTAATTCTTTTGTGATTAATTGTGTCCCACATTCCATACAATGTTTCATAATTTCTCCTTTAAAAAAAGATGCTTTTCAGCATCTTGTTAGTCTACTACGTAAGGTAATAAAGCCATTTGACGCGCACGTTTGATTGCTGTAGCTAACATACGTTGGTATTTAGCACGAGTTCCAGTCACACGTCTAGGAATGATTTTTCCGTTGGCATTGATAAAACGTTTCAATAATTCAACGTCTTTGTAGTCGATATATTTAATTTTGTTCTTAGTAAAGTAACAAACTTTTTTACGCCCCATGCGTTGTTTTCTAAAAGCCATAATTTTTTCCTTTCTAGAATGGTAAATCATCACTAGCGATATTTACCGTATCTTCTGCACTAAAGGTATCGTCAAATGAAGTATCTTGCACTGGCATCGATGGTTGTTGATAACTAGGTGCTTCCATTTGTTGTCCCGATTGTGCATTTCTTGATT
>CADBTK010000187.1 GCA_902797585.1 Erysipelothrix rhusiopathiae | reverse complement strand
CCTTTTTTCAATTATGTTACAAAGTTTTATTCAAAAAGTCCATTCAGATACTACCCAACCAATATCACAAATCCTAAAATGACTAAAATTGTAGCCACAGGAAGTAGAATGAATTGTTGGAATTTAGGTGCTTGATTAATATATCGTTGCACATATGCCTGGCTTGGATTGTTTGGATTATAGTAAATTGGAACGTTCGATTCAATTGGATATAAATCTTTCAATGGTGATTCAAAAATACCCAAAATCGAATTCTTATTTACTTGTATTTTTAAAACACTCGGCAAGTTTTCGCGTGTTGTTAAATTGGTAACCATCTCTTTTTGACCGCCGGCAAATAATTGTACATCCGTTACAACGCCAGAAAATCTTGGACCATAAATAGTATATGTTTTTCCATCTACTTCATACTCTACTTTTGGCAAATGAATTTTGACATTAGCTACTGGCCCATACCCGACAACCTTCCCTTGAACAAAACCGGTGCATCGTTTTGGATAAGAGGCCTGCTTCCAAAAACGAAAATACAAAATTGCGAAAAGTCCTAGTCCAAAGGCAAAACACCAAAATGCCCAAAATAGTTTTGTTGCCACAACTTAATCCTCTAATGGTTTAAAGTCACTAGCTGGGTGCTTACAGATTGGACAAATGAAGTCTTCTGGTAATGGATCTCCTTCGTAGATATATCCACAAATAGTACAAATCCATCCTTTTTTCTTCGTTGCCTGCGGTTTTGGTTTAATATGTGCAAAATAATAAGCATAGGTTGCCGATGGCACATCATTTAAAATGGCTCCATCCACAACATCGGCAATAAATAATGTGTGGCTTCCTAAATCAATAGCTTGAATAACTTTTCCACTAATGAAGGCATTGGTTTGGTTGGCAATGTAGGCAATCTCATTATCACTACGACTAAACTCAATGGAAGCCATCTTATCCACATCTCTTCCACTTTGAAATCCAAAATGTTGAAATGTTTCAAATTTCGCATCTTCATTTAGAATGGAAACATTAAACTCTTTCGTGTTTAAAATCATGTCATGTGTGTAATTTTGTTTGTTCACTGAGATGGAAATACGATTTGGACTAGATGCCACTTGTGTGACTGTATTAATAATACATCCGTTGTCTTTATCTCCCTCTTTGGCTGTACAAACAAATAGCCCATAACTTAGTTTCTGCATTACTTTTTCGTCCATAAAATAACCTCCTCATTGTTATCTTTATCATACCCTTTTTGAGTTGACACACCAAATAAAAAGCCTTATTATCTTCCATTATGGAAACTATTCAACGGCTATGTACATGGATTAAAGTACTCACTGGATTTTCAATGCTCTTTGTAGCCATTTGGGTCATCTTTTATCAACCTTACTTAATCCAAAGTCAACCATATACATTATTACATTGGGCAGGAATAGGAATTGTTCTAATTGTGATTGCACAAAAGATTAGTGATTATACACATATCTTTACCAATCCCCAACAATCGCTATTAAGTATTTTCTTACAATTTTTATTCGTTCCAATTTTTACCGATATCTTAATGCGTTATTTTCATTTCCCAGCCACTTTGGCTCTAGCTTTTTCATTGGCTGCCTTTAGTCCTGGAGCTTTAAGTCATACAGTATTAAAAACATTATTTATTGCTGGATGTGTCTTTTTCTTAGATTGGATTGGTTTTTATTCCCCCGTGTTAAATCAAGGAGTGGATATGGTCACTGATAATCGAACCAAATACATCTTATTAGTGATAGCCTTTGTTCCTGTTTTATATCATGAATATCGTAAATATCGAATGAAACATAAACCTGTACAAGTGATTCATTTAGAAGATGAGGATCAATCATGAAAAAATCTATCTTTCAAGATAATCGTTATCGTATTTTATTAGCTATTGGTTGTGCCATTGGTTGGTCTTTGGCGCATCCATTTATTAAATGTGGATATCAAAGTTTTAACATTTCTTTCAATGATATTGGAGGAAAAGTCTTATTTGCCGGGATTCGTTTTTTATTAGCAGGGCTATTATTACTTATTTTTGCCTGTCCCCACCAAAAGAAACCTTTTGTAAAAAATAAGAAAGATTACAGTTGGTTGGTATTATTTGCACTGGTAAATATTACCTTTCACTACATGTTTGCCTATATTGGTCTTGGACATATCCCAGGATCTCGTTCGACCATTCTTGATTCTTTAGGAGGATTTGTTCTAATTATTCTAGCCGGTCTGATTGATTCAAGCGATTCTTTTAATCAAAAAAAATTATTAGGAATCATCCTAGGGTTAACAGGAATTCTTTGTATCAACATCCAACCTGGGCAATCCTATTTTGAAAATATCACTTGGATTGGTGATGGAATGTTAATTTTAAATGGACTATTTGGAGCATTCGGAGGACTATTGACTCGCTTTTTATCAAAGCGTACCAATATGACCTATGCGACAGCTTTCTCCATGACTTTTGGTGGTTTAGCTTTAATCCTATTGGCTACACTTTTCCATCCTCAATCGCAATGGAATATTACCCTAGAAGGAGCTGGCATCTTACTAATACTCGTTTTAATATCGGCAGTATGTTTTGGTGTATATAATCAACTTTTGGCTTATCACCCGATTAGTAAAGTAGCTATTTTCAACGCTTTAATTCCAATATTAGGTGTCTTTTTCTCCGCTTTATTATTAAAAGAACCCTTAAAGATTCAATATATTTTTTCCGTGATATTGGTATCCTTAGGTATATTTATTGTCAATCGAGAAGCTTGATGTCTTTATGTTTCTCGACTTTTTATTTATAATGATAACTGTTTGAGGTGAAATTATGATCTATAACAACATATTAGAAGCAATGGGACACACACCTTTGATTCGCTTAAACCATATGACTCCAGAAAATGGAGCCGATATTTTCGTTAAATTCGAAGGGTTAAATGTAGGTGGATCCATTAAGACAAGAACAGCTTTCAACATGATTGACCAAGCAGAAAAAGATGGTCTACTTAATAAAGATTCTATTATTGTAGAACCCACCAGTGGTAATCAAGGAATTGGACTAGCATTAGTTGCGGCCGTCAAAGGGTATCAAGCCAAAATCATTATGCCCGATTCAGTCAGTGTAGAAAGAAGAAAACTCGTTCAACATTATGGAGCTGAGGTTATCTTAGTTCATGATGATGGAGATATTGGAAAATGTATCAACACTTGCATTGAAAAAGCTATGGAATTAAAAGAACAAAACCCCAACGTCTTTGTTCCCCAACAATTTGAAAATCCTGCCAATGTACAAGTCCATTATGAAAAAACTGCGCAAGAAATCTTAGAAGATTTTTCGCAAACTATTGATGGATTTTGTTCAGGAATTGGAACCGGAGGAACCATTACAGGAATTGGTAACGTATTAAAAAAAGCCAATCCAAATATTGAGATTTGGGCAGTCGAACCAGAGAATGCTGCCATTTTAGCAGGTGGTTCAATTGGCACACATATCCAAATGGGAATTGGAGATGGAATCATTCCGCCTATCTTAGATCGATCTGTCATTGATGACATTCACGTTATACAAGATGATATAGCGTTACAAACAGCTAAAGACTTAGCAAAAAAAGAAGGAATTCTTTGCGGAATTTCTAGCGGAACCAATGTAGCTGCCGCCATTGAATTATCTAAAAAATTAGGAAAAGGAAAAACGGTTGTAACTATTTGTCCAGATACAGCAGAACGCTATTTTTCCACTCCTTTGTTTGAAGACTAAAAGAAGCCGAGTACTACTTACTCGACTTCT
>CADBTK010000186.1 GCA_902797585.1 Erysipelothrix rhusiopathiae | reverse complement strand
TTTTAGCACATGAAAAAGAAGCATATTGGCTAATTTGATCCAATACCTTGTCATAATCAATGGCTTGATTTAATTGTTGGCGCAAAGCCTGATTATTTTGATCCATTTACATTCTCCTTCATTGTTCGCACCATGGTTGGAACATGCGAATAAAAACTTTGTTGGCGGTAGGCATTTCCATTTTCAATTACTGGTAGTCCGCATAAAAATAGCCAAAATGTTAATACAAAATATGCTTCAACCAGTCCTAAACATAGCCCAATCAATCGATCCACCATAGAAAGGATTCCTTTTTTCTTTCTTTTAAGAATTGTCTTTCCTACAAGAACAAATAAAATTCGAGTGATGACATAAACAATCACGACCCAACGAAATCCTTTGGGTTGAATAATATTAAAATTTTCAGCTAATAACCATTGTCCCAATGGTTTATAAAACCAAATGGTAAGTCCAAAAGAACAAACAATGGAAATCATGTTATATATTTGTGAAAAAATTCCCCGGCGATATGCACGAAATAATATCAATCCAAGCACAAGAGTAACAATGCCATCGACCATGGGAAACATACTAGCTTCTAAACTCATGCTCCCATTTTAGCACAGTTTTATTCACTGATTGAAATATGATAAACTTTACTCATGGCAAGTATTACTAAAAAAATGACAGCGCAAGAAATCCAAGATTTAAAAGATTCTCTATCCGCTGACATTATCAAAGAAACACAACCTCAATATACTTATTATCAAATCAAGACCAAAGATCAAACCGTTACAGCCTACACCAGTGGTAAAGTTGTCTTTCAAGGGAAAAATATTGAAAGTTATACACCGGAAAAGAAGAAAGAAGTCTTCCCTCAAGCTGGAAGTGATGAAGTAGGTACAGGAGATTATTTTGGACCGGTTGTGGTATGTGCAGCTATTGTCAATGAAAAAGATGTAGATAAAATTCGTTCATTAGGAGTCGATGATTCTAAAACAATGACCGACGATAAGATTCGACAAGTTGCTCCTACTTTACAAAACTTATGTCCTCATTCTGTATTAATTGTGGATAACGAAAAATATAATGACATTCATAAAACACATAACGTAAATGCGATGAAGGCTAAGCTTCATAACCAAGCCTATATTAACTTAATCAACAAAGGCTTTACTTTACCTGCCTTTAAAGTCATTGATCAATTTGCTCCCAAGAATACATATTTTTCTTATATTCAATACGAACCACAAATTATCAAAGACCTACATTTTGAAACCAAAGCTGAACACAAATATTTAGCCGTCGCCTGTGCCAGCGTATTAGCACGATATGCCTTTTTAACTTATTGGGACAAAATGGAAGAAGAGTTTGACTTCACTTTTCCAAAAGGTGCTGGAACTACTGTGGATCAAGCTGCGCAAGACTTTGTGGATAAATATGGCTTTGAAACATTAAAAAAAGTGGCCAAAGTCCACTTTAAAAATACGGAGAAGATTCATTACTAACGCAAGAAAACCTTGCGTTTTTTTATTAAAAACTATTTATTCAAACTATTAAGATATCTAATCTTCCTCATTCAACAAATCAGCCATCAATTCCTCTACAGAATCAAAACTATTTGATAGATTTTTATCATCTAATGAATCCTTTATAGCCTGTAATGTTTCTTTATTTGGAGTTTTTGCATTTCTCTTAATTTGGAATGGTATTCCATTCAATCGTACGGCTTGTTTTAAAAATATAGTAACGGCGGTTGACATATTCAAGCCTAAATCTTGAAATAATTGGTCTGCTTCTTTTTTTAAATCCGAATCAATTTTTACATTGACACTTATCTTTGCCATATATGTACCTCTTTCTAAAAAATGTTAATCTACAAACCATTCGCATTACATATCATCTTTAAAATCATCTCTAATCCATAGTTGTTCCCTTTTCTAATACGAACAAAACAATGAAATGTACAATAAATTTTTATAGATGCCGAACAAACGGTTATATTCTACACCCATTATATACCCGATATCTATACGTTGTATATAACTTTTATTGATATAAACAGATAATAGGTATAAAAAAAAGTGGCCAAAGTCCACTTTAATAATAAGGAGAAGATTCAATACTAACGCAAGAAAACCTTGCGTATTTTAATGGAAACTCAAATAAGAGAAATCATCAAAGCAGTTTCGAATGCGATCCTATACGAAGTAAACTTAAGACGTCTTCTTCTTTCTTATATATCAATAAAAGATCTGGTAATACATGGCACTCTCTAAAGTTTTTATACTTCTTTGACTTTTTCAATGCATGATCTCTATATTTTATAGGTAGCTTTTGGTCATTCATCAAATATTCAAGAACCACTTCCA
>CADBTK010000185.1 GCA_902797585.1 Erysipelothrix rhusiopathiae | reverse complement strand
GGACACGTTGATCGACTTCCACTTTTAATTTTTTATCTGCAATTCCTAAACCTAAACCAAGTAAGGCTCCAAGAATTAACATCATAATAATCGCTGCTAACATAGGTTCTATCCTTTCTTTGATTGTGGGTGTAAAGAACAAGAAGTAATTTTACATCCATCACAATCGGCTTTTAAATCTTCACAACCTGGAGGAACTGGTGTTTTATGATTGGCAATATAAGCCCAAATATAGATTCCAATTAAAGTTGTGATAAATAATATAGCTGCAACAATACGCATTAGATAACTCCGGCAAAAGCTGTAAAGGCTAATGACATGATTGCTGCCACAATTAAGGCAATTGGATTCCCTTTAAAGAATTCAGGAACGTCACTTAATTCCAAACGTTCACGAATGGTTGAGAAGATATACAACATCAACGCAAATCCAAGTGGAGTCCCAATGGAATAAGCCAACATATGAGGAATATCATATGTATTTTGAATATTTACTAAACATACATTTAATACAACACAGTTGGTTGTGATCAATGGTAAGTAAACACCCAAGCTTTTATACAATGGAGGACTTGTTTTTTTAATAAACATTTCTGTTAACTGCACTAAAGAGGCAATAACTAAGATAAAGGTAATCAAGTCCATAAACTCTAAATGAAGTGGAGCTAATACTAAGTGATATAAAGCATAAGTAACTAATGCTGCCACCACAATAACAAAGATAACAGCCGCTCCCATTCCTAGAGCAGAAGAGCGTTTTTTACTAACCCCCATGAATGGACACATTCCTAAGAATTGAGTCAGGATAACGTTATTGACGATGAAACTTGTAAATAATAAACCAAATACTTCAGCCATCTATTTGTCCTCCTTTCCCGCTTCTTTTTTTTCAGCACGATCTTTATACCAAGCTAGAGCGGCTGCTAAAAGTGCAAAAGTAACAAAGGCCCCAACTGGTGAATTAAACATACTAATGGTGAAATCTTCTGGAATCAATTGAAATTTAAAGAAGATTTGTTCTGGATTAAACATGTTGGTAAATTGAATTCCTCCAGTACTTAACAATTCTCGTACAAAAGACATACAAAATACTGCCAATGTATATCCAAGTCCCATTCCAATTCCATCCAAAGCTGAATCCAATACAGGATTACTAGAAGCGAAAGATTCAGCACGCCCTAAAATAATACAGTTAACAACAATCAAAGGAATGAACACTCCCAAGCTTGTATTTAGTGCTGGGGCAAAAGCTTCAATTAACATATGAATGATTTTTACTAACGTAGCAATAACAACAATATATACAGGGATATGTATTTCATCTGGAATGATATTTCTTAATAAAGAAATAATCACATTACTCATTGTTAGTACCATGATAACAGCCATCCCCATACCAATGGCATTATCAATAGAAGTGGTAATCGCAAGAGCCGAACAGATTCCTAAGAATAAGGCAAATACTGGGTTTTCTTTAAAGAGTCCATTTTTAAAACTTTCAAATCGTCCCATTATTTCCCTCCTTTCTCAACATCTTCTGCCACATCGGCTGCATCATGAATTCCTTCCGTTACTCCTTGACTGGTGATAGTAGCACCACTAATAGTATCTAAATCACCATCGGCAGGTTTTCCTTCTAATAATTTTTCAAATTCTGGTTCCATGACTTTACTTCCTAATCCTTTGGTATCTCCATTGCTTAAAGGATAGTAATCGTCAATGGTTTCTGTATCGGTATCAATGGATACTAAGAAAGTGGTTCCATCTTTATATCCAGATACTTTCATATTGAAAATCAAATAGTTTTTGTAACGATATACTTTTTGAACATTTGGATTATCCACTTTGACTTCCACTTGTTGGAAATCACTTTCTTTGGCTTCTGGATACATTTTTTGAAGTGATTCTTTTTCTAGACGTAAGTTATTAGCTTCAATAACTGGGGCTGTTACTTGGTTGGCTAGTGCCAAAGCACCACCTGCAACCGCAGAAACAATAGCTAGAAAAATTGTTAAATGTGCAATCTTATTCATAGAAGATCACCCACTTTCTCACTAACAACTTTAGCTTGTTCTTTTCCTTTTGGACTATCTGTTCCTTCTAAAGAGAAAGCACAGAATACACAGACAAGTAAAGCCACAACACTTAATAGCGCAAACATCTTACGTGCTTTTGGTAAAATTTCCAATTGTTTTCCATCTAAGGCACTTTCAATCATTGGAGTCAACATATTCATTAATAAAATGGAATATAAACATCCTTCTGGTAAGTTTCCTGTACAACGAATTAATACTGTAAAGATAGCTGCACCAAGGGCAAAAATAACACGTCCTGCTGGAGAAGTCGGACTTGTGACAGGATCGGTCAACATAAATACTGCTCCAAATAAAACTCCACCTAACAATAAATGCAACATTGGATACCAGATAAATCCTGGAATTCCATGATAAGATCCAACGCCTTTAATCAATGCGATAACCATAGTCATCACAAAGATAGATCCACAATAGACTACTGGCACTCGCCAATCAATAATCTTACGAACAACTAAATAAATCCCTGCTAGCACAATCACAATGGAGAATGTTTCTCCTAAAGCTCCCGGATAGTTTCCTAACAATAAGGCTTTCCATCCACCATATTGAGATAAGAATCCATCTAAGCTAGCCGCATTCATTGGTAACCAATCAAAAGTATTAGCTAGTGTTGTCGTTGGTGTAGCTGACGTTACTACATCAGCTGCCACACCACTGGTTCCCATGAAGGCCGCAAAGATAACTGCACGACCAACAGCTGCTGGGTTAAAGATATTGTGACCAAATCCACCAAATAATAATTTCCCAAATACAATCGCAAAAATGGTTGCGATCACTAAGGCATACACTCGCATGGAAATAGGTACCATCATTGTTAAGATAATGGCTGTTACCCATCCGAATGATTTTTTTATTTCTTGGATTGGTTCTCTTTTTCGAATCTTAGCAAATCCATATTCACATACAAGTGTAGTCAATAAACTAGCTGCCATTAAAAGTAGTGCATGAATAGCATAACTAGCTCCATAACTCATGGCATAATATCCAACTGAACACGCATATACCACCAACAAAGCAATGCTTAATTCTTTCATGATTTGTTGAGTAGTTAATGGGGAGCGTAAAGAAGGACTTACGTGAAAATTAAACTTCATCTTTCTAACCTCCCTATCGTTTCTGTTTCAAGGCAATTACACGTTTTGCCTTACGGACACTTTCCGTTACATCAATATGACTTGGACACACATAGGTACAAAG
>CADBTK010000184.1 GCA_902797585.1 Erysipelothrix rhusiopathiae | reverse complement strand
TTAATTACTGTCAACGATGATGACAAACCAGAAGTACCAGCGCTAGCTAAATCCTTCCACGAAGATGGATTTAAAATTCTATCCACTGGAAAAACAGCCCAAGTGATTGAAGATGCTGGTATTCCAGTTACATTAGTTAAAAAGTTACATGAAGGAAGACCAAACATTCTAGACTTATTAGCCAATGGAGATATTGATTTAATGATCAACTCCCCTATTGGAAAAGATAGTATGCACGATGACTCTTACTTACGTAAAAATGCCATCAAATACCATGTGCCATATGTTACAACTATGGCTATGGGAAAAGCGGCCGCCGAGGGAATTCACCACATGAAAACCCAAGGTAATGGACAAATCAAATCCATTCAAGAATGGCACAAAGACATTACCGATGTTGACTAAGGTTCTCTCTTGAGAACCTTTTTTCTTTTGGAAAAAAGTTTTATACTAAGTAAGCTAGGGAGGTATCTATACATATGACTATTCGTTGTAACATAATTCGAAGAATCCTTCTATATAGTTTAGGAATGACTATTTTAGCTCTTGGTTTAACTTTAAATACCAAAACCAATCTAGGTGTATCTCCCATTTTATCGATTCCCTATGCTTTATCTGAAATGACATCTATTTCATTTCCTGACTTAGTACTCTTGGCATATTGTTTATTTATTTTGATTCAAATTCTTATTCATATCCATTTGAAACAAGGAGATACCAAGCACATCTTGGCAATCGATTGTTCTCAAATCCTTGTCAGCATGATTTTTACTCGAATCATGGCTTTATATTCTATGTGGATTCCTATCTTTGATCTAGAATGTACAAGCTTTTTTCAAACAATGCCTTTCCGTTTTCTAATGTTAATTCTTGCGATTGTTTGTACTGGCATTGGAGCAGCTTTAACACTTGATATGAAATTGATTGCCAATCCAGGAGATGGTGTAGTAGCTGCCTTAGCACAGCTATTTAAAATGCCAGTAGGTACTTGTAAAAACTATGTAGACATCTCTTGCGTAATGATTACATTATTTCTTTCCTACCAGTTTACTGGTCATATTATTGGGATTGGAATAGGTACTTTAATTGCCATGATTGGAGTCGGAAGAGTGATTAATGTCTTCAACCATCTATTCACATTTTCCATCAGTTCTTTTAAAAAAGAACCAGTATAAAACTGGTTCAATACAATATAACTTCTTCTTTTTCATCCATATATACTCTACCACTAGGCTCAACCTTCCCCTTCTTACTTTCATCAATTTCAAAGTTGCCAGAGAGTAAATCTTCCATTGAAATAGATTGTAAATAGGGAACCAATTGAGAAAGTATACCAGGACCTACTTGAACAATGGTAGCACTCATTAAAATATGAGTATCGCCAATAGTAAGAATAACTCCTTTTTCTAACAATTCTTTTTGTTTAGATATATTCATGTTTTGCCTCCTTTCTAACCCAGAGAGACAAAACAAAAACACCCATCGTGATGATAGGTGTAAATCTCAATAGTATTCATCCCTATCATCCAGGCTTTACCACCTTACTATTGCAGGTTGGTGTGCGGTCATAGGGCCAG
The DNA here is from genome assembly GCA_902797585.1 of Erysipelothrix rhusiopathiae. Lineage (GTDB taxonomy): Bacteria > Bacillota_I > Bacilli_A > Erysipelotrichales > Erysipelotrichaceae > RUG14284. Next base: position 706 of record CADBTK010000184.1, on the reverse strand, counting down.
TCCCTGTTCGCATCTCTTTATAGGTGAGTACATTATAGCACAAATAAACAAAGTGAAAACACGTATTGATTTAATACACACAAAAAGATACTGTATAGGTAGGACAAGTAAGCTAAAAATTGCTTCTTCAAAACTAAATTGACTTTTCATTTATATTAAAAACACACATTATAAACAAATCGTTGCAACCTATTATATTTAGAAAAGGAGATGATGGAAATGAAGAAGAATATGTCAAAAAAGAATGTTACTAGAGAAGAAGCATTACAAGCTTTCAATTCTCTAAGAAAACATGCCAAAAAGAATGGGTTATCGAAAATGACACTTGATGAGATCAATAAAGAAATCCATGCAGTTAGAAAAAGCAAATGATATTAGAACGGATACATAGGATCTGGCGCTAATGTTTTGATTTTCAACGCCAATCGAGTCTAGTAACCAAAGAAAACCCAAAAAATCCAGCCGAGAGGCTATCACAGCGTGGTTGCCACAATATGATAGGCTCTCGGCTTTGATGCTTATACCAAAATATAGTTTAAACCAAATAAGTAGACTCCATATCTAACCTAGTGCAAAAGATACGAATAAATACAATCCTCAAGAACGCGTCAGTTGCTAACATTTTGAACAACGCGGTGCAAAAGATACGAATAAATACAATCCTCAAGAACCAAAATGGTAGGGGTGATGAAAATGAACAAGTGCA
>CADBTK010000183.1 GCA_902797585.1 Erysipelothrix rhusiopathiae | reverse complement strand
TTATAGGTACTTTAATATTTCGAAACTTTTAACTATTTCTAAACTTTGAGTGTTCCAACTAAAAAGACGTCCCTTTTTTTAAAGAAACATCTTTTTAGTTTTATTGTTTTTTAGAAACAAATAGAGCTGCCAATGAACTCAAAGCTAAACCCATATATCCCATTACACCAAAACCGAATGATGTTTGGATTGTAGAACTCTTTTGTACTTCTACATTTCGTTTAGTTTCTTCTTTAGTTATTGTTTCTTGTTCTTTTTCTTGTTCCTTTTTTTCTTCTTTGGTTGGAACAATGGTTGGCTCTTTGTAGTTAATGATAGTAATAGTACCGTCATTTAAATCAACAGCATATTCAAGTGTATCTGCTTTATATCCATCCGGAACTTTTACTTCCACGATTTTTAGATTTGTTAATTCTAATGGTTTATAAATATAAGCGATAGAGTTATCGCCTGAATAACCATTATCATCAATAGTGTAGCGAACCCCTTCCTGGAATAGTTTAGTTGTTAAGTAATAATTATTAATTAATGCTGTAGCTTGTCCATTTTCATCCGTTACAAATGTCCCTATTTTTTTTGGAAGAGAAAAGTACATATTGTTAGCCATAAAGCCAAAACGCTCTAAACCTAGATATTTTGCATTCCCAACATAATTAGAAAGAAGACGTTGTTTATACTCAACCAACTCTTCATCCGTTGCATACGTTAAAGGATTGGTACCATCAATTACCACCGTACGGTTATCTCCCATCAAAACACTTTCAAATGCATAAATGTCTTTTTCTAGTTGTATATATTGCGCCATTGCTTGTTTCGATAATTCAGTTTCCCCAATATTATAATAGTGTTCAGCCAAATCTCGATATTCTTTATTTTTTTTACGAGTCTCATCTAAAATATCTATGTTATATACTTTCCATTCACTTAAATTGAAATCAAAATCATCCACTAATAACGATTCGTTTGGATCCCCTGTTTTAGGAGTTCCATCTTTATAATAAAGTTGTTCCGTTAAAACTAGATACCGATGATTCATATTATCATTACTATCACTTCCATAGTATTGAGTAGCCCAACCACCATATCCAGACAAATCAATCACCCAGAATTCTGGAGCCGGTCCTCTATAAACCACAGAATATGGAGCTCCTTTTTCAGATAAATACTGCAAATGATAGTAGCGACTAGCTTGCAAGAGTTGTTCTTCGTAATAGATTTCAAATTCAGCACCTTTTACAGGGTTTCCATCTTGATCTACTTTGTTAATAGTAAATGGAATAGATATTTCCTCTTTATCCAAAGGTTGAGCAGATGCTTTATCCCCTGGTTCAAACTCGGTTAACTCCACATACGTTTCAGCCACTGACTTTTGCGATTGTTGTTGCTGTTGCACTTGTAAATTAATATCATCTTCTGATGGATCGGAAGTTGTTTCTTGTTGTGATGGTTCATCTTGATCAGATGTCTCTTGTGCAAAAGTAGTAGAACTACCTAAAAATAACCATAGAAATAAAACAATTAAAACTTTAAATAATCGCTTCATTATCTTTCTCCTTTACACAAAAACAAGGGGCAACAGCCCCTTGTTTTAATATGTAATTATCCTAAAACTTTTTTGACTGTTTCAGTTACTTCATCAATTGTTTCTTTTTCAACACATTCCGCTGCTAATTTTTTAGCATCTTCGTATGTCATTTCAGTAATGATCTTACGTGCTTTTAAGATTTGTGTTGCACTCATAGAGAATTCATCCAATCCAAGTCCTAATAATACTGGAGCAGAGATTGGGTCCCCTGCCATGGCACCACACATACCTACCCAACTTCCATTTTTGTGAGCACCTTCAATTGTCATTTTAATTAAACGTAAGATAGAAGGGTTCATTGGTTGGTATAAGTAAGATACGTGTTCACTCATACGGTCAGCTGCCATAGAGTATTGGATCAAGTCATTTGTACCAATACTGAAGAAGTCAGCATATTTAGAGAATTGGTCCGCTAATACTGCCGCTGCTGGAATTTCAACCATCATACCTACTTCAATGTCATCCGCTACTTGTACACCTTCAGCAATTAATTTTTCTTTTTCTTCAGTGAAGATTGCTTTGGCATCTTTGAATTCTTGAACTGTAGCAATCATCGGGAACATGATAGCTAATTTACCATAAACAGACGCACGACATAATGCACGCAATTGTGTACGGAAGATATCTTGTTCTTTCAAACATAAACGAACGGCACGGTATCCTAAGAATGGGTTCATTTCTTGTGGGAATTCGTAGTAAGACAAGTGTTTGTCTCCACCGATGTCTAATGTACGAACAACAACACGTTTTCCTTGCATACCTTCTAATACTTGTTTGTAAGCAGCAAATTGTTCTTCTTCTGTTGGGAAGTGATCAGAATCCATGTATAAGAATTCTGTACGGAATAATCCGACACCTTCTCCACCGTTGTCTAATACACCTTGAACATCTTTGAATCCACCGATGTTTCCAGCGATATCTACTTTGTGACCATCTGGAGTCACTGTTTCTTTATCAATTAAAACTTTTAATGCTTCTTTTTCTTCTTGGTAAGCTTTTGCTTTTGCTTCAAATGCTGCAACTGTTGCTTCATCTGGGTTAATAACGATTTCTCCATCCAAAGCATCTAATGCTAACATATCTCCACTTTTACAAGCTTCCAATACACCAGGACATCCAACAACCGCTGGAATTTCTAATGAGTTAGCCATGATTGCAGAGTGGCTAGTTTTTCCACCAATTTCAGTAGCGAATCCTTTTACGAATTCGTTCAATTGTGCTGTATCACTTGGAGTTAAGTCATGAGCAACAATAATTGAATCTTCTGCAATGCTTGTCAAATCAGGAATTTGTAATCCTAATAAGTTACATTTCAAACGGAAAGTAACGTCTTTAACATCCGCTGCTCTTTCACGGAAGTAGTCATTATCCATACTTTCAAACATAGTAACCATTTGGTTAGCAACTTCATCGGTTGCATATTCTGCATTCACACCATCGTTTTCGATCATGGCGCGAATTTGACCAGCTAATTCAGGGTCATTAGCCATCATTAAGTGAGCATCAAATACAGCTAACTCTTCTGGGCTTAAACGTTTGGCAGCACGTTCTTTAACACCTTCAATATCGGTTAATGTTTTCGCTAATGCATCATCAAATTTTTTGATTTCATCAGCGGCAACAGCTCCTTCTTTCTTTTCAATTACAACTTTTGGCGCTTCTAATTTGTAGACTTTTGCTACAGAAACACCTGCACTAGCAGCAATACCTTTTAACATGATTTTTCCTCCTAAACGTATTGTGTAAGTTAAACGCTTTCAACATAAAAATAATAACACATAATTTTGTATAGGCAAAGAATATAAAAAAAGAAACGGGTAAAAATTCTACCCGTTTAATCGACTGATAATTTCTCTGTTTGAGAAAACATTTTCTTCATTATAATTGGCACACTAATGGAGCTTACTATAATTAATAGAATGACTGGTGTAAAGAAATCTGGTGTAATCAATCCAGAATCCAATCCCTTTTGTGCAGTAATCAATGCTACTTCTCCACGGGTCATCATTCCTACCCCTATAATCAATGACTCATGCATATTGAATTTACAAACTCGTGATATTAATCCACATCCAATGATTTTTGATAATAAAGATACAATCACGAAACAAATACTAAATCCAAGCATGGATAATGTCATTGTATCAAAGGTTGTTTTTAAACCAATTCCTGCAAAGAATACAGGAGCAAAAATCATATAAGCACTAATATCTACACGACGTTCAATATAACTAGCATCCATTAAGTTACATAAGACAATTCCGGCAATATAAGCTCCCGTGATATCAGCAATCCCAAAATATTTTTCACTGACATACGCCATCATCAAACAATAACATAAGGCAACAATAGGAATTCTTCGTGTATGTGTATATTGTTTATCCAACCATTTAAAGACACGGAAAATCACAAATCCACTCGTTAATGCAAAGATAAAGAATAATAGTGTTTTAAATATAATCATCAACGTATTGGTATCACTTGTACGCAATCCAATGACAAAGGTTAAAACAATAATTCCAATAACATCATCGATAATAGCAGCACTGGTAATAGTGGTTCCAATGGTTCCATTCAATTTCCCTAATTCTTTTAAACTTGCCACCGTAATACTTACCGAAGTTGCGGACATGATGGTTCCAATGAATAAACCTTCCAAAAAACTAGGCGAACCAACAGGACCAAATCCAAAGAAAGACATATAAAGTATGGTTCCAAATAGAATGGGAACAAAAACTCCAAAACAAGCAATCGCTGTAGCCTTGACTCCTGTCTTCTTTAATTTTCGCATATCGGTTGCCAGTCCTGCTTCAAACATCAACATTACGACCCCGATTTCCGCAATCATTGAAATAAATTCGGATTGATGAACAAGTCCCAATAGAGCTGGTCCAATGACCAATCCAGCTAATATTTCACCGACTACTTCTGGCCCTCCAAAGTGCCGAATAAATACACTAATGACTTTTGCGAAGAATAAAATAATCGCAAGATCTCTTAAAAATTCAAAACTTTCCATAATCTGTTCTCCTTAAAGGACAACTTCCACTCTAGACCTATTTATTGAATTGTCAACACCCTTTTGGTTAACTAGAGTTTACTATTCGAGAAAACTTGTGGCCTCATCCAATACTGGTCCCACTGAATCATGAATCACTAAATCCGCTCGTCCATCAAATGAAGTCGCATCACGGTTAATTAATACAAGGCGTTTTCCATGGAAATAATCTAATAGTCCAGCGGCTGGATAGACGACTAAACTAGTTCCAGCTACAATCATCATATCGGCTTGTTCTATTGCTTCAATTGCACCAATCATAGTCGCTTGATCTAGTCCTTCTTCATACAAGACAACATCCGGTTTAATGATGGAACCACATTTTGGACAACGAGGAATTCCCTTGTCATCTCTAGATGTTATGGTTTGTTCTAAATCATATTTGGCATGACAATGCATACATGTATTTCTTAATACACTTCCATGCAATTCATACACTTTTTCACTTCCTGCCAATTGATGTAATCCATCTATATTTTGGGTAACAACCGCATTTAATTTTCCTGCTTTTTCTAATCTTGCTAAGGCAAGATGTGCTTTATTAGGTTTGGCATCTGGAAAAATCATTTGATTAAAATAAAACTCATAAAACTCTTCTGGGTTACTAATAAAGAATGAATGAGAAATCATACGCTCTGCTGGATAACGATATTGTTTTTTATACAGTCCATTATCACTGCGAAAATCCGGAATCCCACTTTCTGTAGATACTCCTGCCCCTCCAAAAAAGACAATTCTTTTTGACTCTTGAATCCATTGTTGTAGTTGTGACATATGTATCATCTCCTTACTTACAGTATACAAAAAAAGAAGGGATTGTTCCCTTCTTCTATACCTCAAATGTATATTTTCCATCTTTGAAATCGACTTTAATCGTTCCATCTTGCGTTAAACCAGATTCAATCATCTTTTTCGCAATTTCAGTTTCTATATTACGTTGAATATAACGCTTCATTGGTCGAGCGCCAAAGATTGGATCAACACCCATTTTAATGATTTGATCATAGACTGCATCACTTACTTCTAAGTGAATATCTCTTTGTTTTAAACGAGCTTCCAATTGC
>CADBTK010000182.1 GCA_902797585.1 Erysipelothrix rhusiopathiae | reverse complement strand
TAGTACAAAATCTCTTTATTATGGTAGCGGCACTAGCCTTTTATTTAATGGCATTGAATTTATTGTTGCGCTATCGCTCTTCATCCGTTATTCCTATTGCGGCTTTATTATATGAAAATTGTGATCCACAAGCTTGTGCTTCCGCCATTTTCTATTATTCTACTTGGCGAGGAAAAATTCGTTTGAAACAACATGCACTATTAGCACAGTCTTTAATTTATATGGATGATCCAGAATTGGCTCAAGATGTATTGATCAATTTCCCGAAAAAAGATGCGGGAAGTATCTTACAATATTGGTCATTAATGGCTTATGTATATTATTTATTAAAAGATGAAGCGGACTTAATTCGTTGTAAAGAAGAAGCAGCGAAAGTACGACTCAATGTAGGTAGTACGGGAGTTATGATTCAAAGCGAAGAAAATAGAGCCATTCAAAACAAAGTGGATTTAATGAATGGGGAATTGAATACAGCTAAAAAGTATTATCTTCATGCATTAAAACAAGCTAAATTTCCTTTCCAACAAGTCGATGCTAGTTACTATATTGGTCTAATTTCCTTTGTCGAAGAAGACTATTCCTTGGCAACGCTTTATTTCAATAAAGTGGTCGATTTTGGAAATAAAATTAGCTTTGTAGAAAAAGCGAAAAAGTATCTTTCTATGATGGAAGATAAACAAATTGATACAAAAGAAGAAATGATGTCATAAGAGAGCAGAGAGATTGAAAAATCTTTCTGCTTTTTACATTGAAAGAAATTACATTTTGTAATAAAATTTGATTATCATTGAAAATAAATGAAACAAAGGAGAAACGATATGAAAAAAATCACTAAGTTATTGACATCCTTTGCACTAGTTGCCAGTTTAGCAGCTTGTGGATCTACCGATAGTGGAGAACCAAAATCGCTAGACGAAGTAAAAATTGGTGCAATCCAATTGGCAGAACACCCTGCCTTGGATAAAGCTTATGAAGGTTTTAAAGATGCATTAAAAGAAGCAGGGATTAGTGAAGACCAAATTGATTTCCAAAATGCACAGGGAGATCAAAGTAACTGTGAAACAATTGCGAATAAATTCGTCAACGATGGTGACGACTTAATTTATGCGATTGCCACTCCTGCTGCTCAAGCGGTAGCTGGAAAAACAACCGATATTCCAGTTGTAGTTAGTGCGGTTACCGACCCTGAAGCAGCTGGTTTAGTTGAATCCAATGAAAAACCAGGAACAAATGTAACGGGAGCCAGTGACATGAACCCAATCAATGAACAAATTGATTTGTTGACTCAATTAGTACCAGATGCAAAGAAAGTTGCCATTATGTACTGTAGTAGTGAAGACAACAGTATTGTTCAAGCCGACTTAGCAGAAAAAGTATTAAAAGAAAAAGGAATTGAAGTAGAACGCGCAACCGTTTCTGAATCAAACCAAATTTCTCAAGTCACTGAATCATTGGTTGGTAAAGTAGATGCGATTTACATTCCAACAGATAACATGTTGGCAGAAGGTATGAGCCAAGTGGCTTCTATTGCTAACGAAAACAAACTTCCAACAATCGTTGGAGAATCCAACATGTGTGAAAATGGTGGAATGGCCACTTACTCTATCGATTACTATGAATTAGGTAAATTAGCTGGAGAAATGGCTGTAGAAATCTTGAATGGTGAAAAACCATCAGAAATGGCTGTACGTTACCAAGACGCTTCATCTTTACAATTGTATTTAAACCAAAAAGTAGCTGACCAATTAGGAATTGAAATTCCTGAAGACTTAAGTAAAGACGCAGAATTGATTAAATAATTCAGCTATGAATATACTATTAGCTATTCAAGGAGCCGTGAGCCAAGGGGTATTATGGGGCATCATGGCTCTTGGTGTTTATATCACCTTCCGTTTATTAGATATCGCCGACTTAACAGTTGATGGATCTTTTGCGACAGGAGGTGCTGTTTGTGCCGTTGCGATTACCAATGGAGTCAGCCCATTGTTGTCAATCGTATTAGCGCTATTAGCCGGTGTAGTGGCTGGTTGGATTACTGGTTTTCTACACACAAAATGTCAAATCCCAGCCATCCTTGCCGGTATCTTGACACAAATTGGATTGTACTCAATTAACTTACGAATCATGGGTCGTTCCAACTTACCTTTGTTACAATCAAATACAGTATTTAAAAGTTTCCAAAAATTAACAGGATTAAACATTCAATGGACAGCCATTGTGATTGGTGTTTTCTTTGCCGCATTAACGGCTGGTCTACTTTATTGGTTCTTTGGAACAGAAATGGGTTCAGCCATCCGTGCAACAGGAAACAATGAAAATATGGCTCGTGCATTAGGAGTGAATACGAATTTCACTAAATTATTGGGACTAATGTTAGCCAATGGTTTAATTGCGGTATCTGGTGCTTTGGTTACACAAAGTCAAGGATATGCCGATATTAAAATGGGGATTGGAGCCATCGTAATTGGTTTGGCTTCGATTGTTATCGGAGAAGTTATTTTCCAAGGAAAAGGGAACTTCTATATTCGTTTAACTTCTATTGTAGTCGGTTCCGTGATTTACCGAATTATTGTAGCGGTTGTACTACAAATGGGATTGAGTACAGATGACTTGAAATTATTGACAGCTGGACTCGTTGCGGTTGCCTTGACTGTACCAATTATGATTGAAAAGAATAAACAATTAGCCATGTATAAAAAATTGACAGGAAAGGAGCCGGAGTAGAATGTTAAAAATTCAAAACGTATCCAAAACCTTCAACATTGGAACAATCAATGAAAAGAAAGCTTTGAATAATCTAAACTTACAATTGAATGAAGGAGACTTCACAACAGTAATTGGAGGAAACGGAGCTGGAAAAAGTACGATGTTAAATATGATTGCTGGGGTATATCCAGTGGATTGTGGTTACATCTACATTGATGATGAAAACTTATCTTTAGAAGCAGAACATCAACGTGCCAAACTCATTGGACGAGTATTCCAAGATCCAATGATGGGAACAGCTGCTGATATGAGTATTCTTGAAAACTTAGCGATGGCCAATCGTCGTGGAAAAACTCGTACATTGGCTTGGGGAGTTGGACAAAAAGAACCTGAGTTATTTAAAGACAAATTAAGTCATTTAGGTCTAGGTTTAGAAGATCGTATGACAAGTAAAGTTGGTTTGTTGTCAGGTGGACAACGACAAGCTCTAACTTTGTTGATGGCAACGTTACAACGTCCAAAATTATTATTGTTGGATGAACATACAGCTGCCTTAGATCCTCGTACTGCTAAGAAAGTATTAGAGATAACCGAAGAGATTGTTGAAGAACAACAATTAACAACTTTAATGGTTACCCACAATATGAAAGATGCCATTCGTATCGGGAACCGTTTAATTATGATGCATGAAGGTCAAATTATTTATGATGTCAGTGGGGAAGAAAAGAAAAACTTAACCGTCGCTGACTTGATGAAGAAATTCGAAGAAGTCAACAAAGAAGACTTTGCGAATGATAGAATGTTGTTAGGATAAGATGAAGATATAGGGAATACTTCCTATATCTTTTTTTTATAATCTAAGTGGGCGAGAAAACCCACGGTTTCAACCGTAAGGATGAAAGCTCACCTCTTCGCTTTTGTAGATAATTACTTGATTTACATCTACAAATATGCTACTGTATATTCATGAAGAAAGAATACAAACATACAAAGACAACCGTATCATTGATTAATTACCATTTTGTGTTTTGCCCTCGATACCGTAGAAAAATATTTAACATACAAGGTGTTGAGGACAGATTCAAAGAACTTACTATCGCTGAATGCAGCAAACAAGGAATTGAAATCCTTGCTCTGGAGTGTCATGTAGATCATGTACACATCTTCGTAAGTGTACTGCCAACTATGTCTATTCCAAACATAATGAAGCAGATTAAAGGCTGTACTTCACTCCGATTAAGGGAAGAATTTCCACAGCTTAGCGCAATGCCGAGTCTCTGGACTCGTAGTTACTTTGTAAGC